>JAFADQ010000224.1 GCA_023424725.1 Bacteroidota bacterium | reverse complement strand
GCAAAGAAGGCCGCGTATCTAAAAAAGATATCCTGGAGTATGTAAATAACCGTGGCGCTGCTCCGGCCGCGGCTCCTCAACCGTCGCAGCCTGCCGCCGCGCAACCACAAACGCAAACTACTGCCCCTGCTGCCGCTCCGGCCGCACAACCTCAGGGTGCGCCTGCACCTTCGGCTAAACCAGCTCAGTCGTACAGCGGCAATGTAGAAATTATAGAGATGGACCGTATGCGCAAAATGATTGCCGGCCGAATGGTAGACAGCAAGCGCATTTCGCCGCACGTAACTTCTTTTGTTGAAGCAGATGTTACCGCAATCGTTAACTGGCGCAACAAATGGAAAAACGTGTATAAGAAGCGCGAAGGCGAAAACCTCACCTTCACTCCTATCTTTATAGACGCTATCGCGAAAGCAATTAAAGATTTCCCGATGATAAACGTGTCGGTAGACGGCGATAACATTATCCGCCACAAAGACATAAACATAGGTATGGCCGTGGCCTTGCCAAGCGGAAACCTGATTGTGCCGAATATTAAAAACGCAGACCAGCTAAACCTGAACGGCCTCACCAAAAAAGTAAACGACCTGGCAAACCGCGGCCGCATGAACAAATTAACGCCCGACGATCTTTCTGGCGGAACTTACACGGTTTCTAACGTTGGCTCTTTTGGTAATGTGCTGGGTACGCCAATAATTATGCAGCCGCAGGTGGCTATTATGGCAGTGGGCGCGATTAAGAAAAAACCGGCAGTTATAGAAACGCCCGAAGGCGACCTGATCGGTATACGCCACTTCATGTTCCTGTCGCATTCTTACGACCACCGCGTGGTAGACGGATCTTTGGGCGGCATGTTTGTACGCCGCGTGGCCGACTACCTGGAGCAGTTCGACCCGGAGCAAACCATTTAAGCTGCTGAGGCCAAAAATGCACCCGTTATAACCAAAACGGGTGCATTTTTTACTTTTAATTAGACTTAAAAAGGCTAACAGATTTATCTTAAGTTGTTTCAGATAAAATCAAAATTAACAATAAAATAAACTTGTTAACTTTACGAATTAAAAATCAGATAAATAAATAAAAATAAATAACCCGAGCAAGCAATGTTACCGCAAATGGATTCTAAATTAACCAGAATAGGGGTTTTCTACGACGGGAATTACTTCTATCATGTTAGTAATTACTACAACTATAACCACTCGCGCCGCGCAAGGCTCAGCATTCCCGGCCTTCACGAATTTATCAGAAACAGAGTAGCAGAAGCAGAAAATACCGATATGCGGTACTGCCAACTGGTAGACGCGCATTATTTCCGTGGCCGCCTTACCGCTCAGGAAGCAAACAACAGAAATAAATTATTATCCGACCGGCTTTTTGATGACGTGCTAATGCGCCAGGGCGTAGTAACCCATTACCTGCCCATGAGCAGCAAAGGCGAAAAAGGCATAGATGTTTGGTTTGCCCTTGAAGCCTACGAACAATGCATTCTGAAGCGGTTTAACGTACTGGTGCTAATTGCAGGCGACGCCGATTATATTCCGCTTATCCGCAAAATAAACTCGCTTGGCACCCGCGTAATGGTGCTTGGCTGGGATTTTGAGTATACCGACGAGCTGGGCAATGCCCGCAGCACCACCACCTCGGTAGATTTGCTGGAAGAGGTAACCTACCCGGTGCTGATGCACGAAATTATCGACAACAAAACCAAGCGCTCTGACCCGATAATTAACAACCTCTTTATTTACAAAGACCCGGCCATGCAATTAGTGCAGCGCCAGCGCGTGAACGGCGACGGCATACTGGAGCCGCTTCCGCCTGCCTTTCAGGACAGCACCGGGCTTAAGCGCAACCGCGTGGTAACCTTAAAAGATGGATACGGATTTGTGGCCACCGATACTCCGGGCCGCAACCTGTTTTTCTGCTGGCAAGACATGACCGAAGGCGATTTTAACGAACTCGTTCCGGGCGACCTGATTGAATACACCGTTGGCGAAAACGACCGCGGCGAATGCGCTCAGGATGTACGTAAAGTAGAAGAAATATAAAACAACAAACAGAACATTAAAAAGAGCGGCCCTAGAGTCGCTTTTTTTATGTGAAATTCCGGAAGCAATATGCGTGCAAAAGAATAATGCGTTGTATAGTTTCCCTTAAGGTATATGCCTTTTTGGCTTTCACAGCATTTGGCTTTACAGAGTGAAATAAATTTTGGATAATAAAGCACTAAACCCCGGTTATGAGAAATATAATTTTCCTTTTGCTATTTACCGCAGCGCTTTTGCTGTCATTTTATTTTTTCCGCGAAAACAACGAGGCCCGAACCAGCCTGCAAGAGGCAAAAACACGGCTTACAGAGGCAGAAACCAAACTTCTGCAATGTAACCTCCTCTTCGATTCTCTTAAGCTCTCCCCTTCACAAGCAGAAAGCACACCTTCTGCCGAAAGCCGCGACCATGCTCTGAAAAAGCTAAAAGCCGCAGGTTTTACAGAGCCTGAAGAGCAGTTGCTGCAATCGTTGCAAAACCAACCCAAATTAATGCCGGGGAAAGGAGTTTTGGGCGGCACCATGGCATACCGCCAGGTACAGGTGTTAACGAATAATTTTGCTCTGGCGTATTTTGAAGATGGCCACAACGGTGGGTACGCTATTCTGCGGTATTCTATTAAAAACCCCGCCGAAATTAACTGGAAATTAGTCGATCATCACGGTTTGTGATTATTTATCGGTAGCAAAATTAGCTTGAAGCAGGCCACTTTTTGCCCACGGCAGCCTTCAGATGCATTTATTTTAAAAAATAGTTTGCCTTACACGATTTAAGAGAACGTACATTACGTTAATTCGTGCTGATTTTTAATCGTGCTGATTTTCAAGGCAAATTAAATTCTGAAGAAATATAAAAAGTGAAAAGCGCTGCTTTGTTTTTTGTTTCTTTGCAGTAAATATCGATCAGAATGGGGAAGAAAGTAGTTTTGATAACCGGAGGCTCGTCGGGAATTGGCAAAGCGTTGGCACTAGCCTTTGGCGCCGACGGATATAATGTGGCCTTTACCGGTCGCGATGCAGGCAAGCTGCAGGAAGTTGCCGCAGAACTTACCGGCAAAAACTATAACACTTATCCCATTGCCGCCGATGCTGCCAGCGAAGAAGATTGTAAGCGCTCTGTTGCCGAAACTATTAATCACTTCGGCCGGCTTGATGTGCTGATCTGTAACGCCGGCATTTCTATGCGTGCCCTTTTTGCCGATACCAGCCTGGACGTGCTGAAAAAACTAATGGATATTAACTTTTGGGGCACGGTATACACCACCAAGTACGCGTTGCCTTACCTTATCCAATCCCGCGGGTCGGTGGTAGGAATATCGTCTATAGCGGGCTACAGAGGCTTGCCCGGGCGCACGGGCTACTCGGCCTCTAAATTTGCGATGCAAGGCTTTCTGGAGGCGCTTAGAACTGAGTTATTGCCCCAGGACGTGCATGTGCTGGTGGCCTGCCCCGGCTTTACGGCATCTAATATCCGGAATGTGGCGCTTACCGCCGACGGATCGGCGCAGGGAGAATCGCCGAGGGCGGAGGAGAAAATGATGTCGGCAGAGGAAGTAGCTACTTATATTCTGAAAGCGGTAAGAAACCGGAAACGCGATTTAATATTAACCCTGCAAGGAAAATTTACCGTTTGGCTAAATCGTTTTATTCCTGGTTTGGCCGATAAACTGGTATACAACCACATGGCAAAAGAAGACAAATCGCCTATAAAGTAAATTATAAGTTCGCGGCTTTAATTAATTAGTAGCCACCAGGATATGATCGCGCAACACGTAGGCCACCGTATCGTCGAGCTTTACTTTGTACCACACATCTTCCTGGCCTAAAAGCTGAAGTCTGTTACCTTTGGGTAAGCTGCGCAGCAGCGCGCTACCGGCCGACGGCCCCGACATCATGGCCAGTTTTTCTTCGTTTACAATACCGTAGCGGCCAAAAGACAAAAAGTTTAAATAGTAACTAAGCACCGCGATAAAAGCGAGGTAAAGCCCAAAAGAATGCGGTTTAAGCTTTTTACCCCGTAGCCGCGATACCAACGCAATAGTTACGATTACTACTGCGGTCATCATCAGCAATTCCAGAATCCGCATATAATATTTGCGGGCCTGGGTAGCGAAAAAATCGTAGTCGCTGTATTCAAAGCCCTTCAGATTGTGTTGCTGAGCCAGTGCCTCCATTTTTTTTAACGTGCTCCGGTTAGGGTGTTTGCCGTAATACAAACTCAGGTAGTAAAGTGCTCCCGTATAATCGTCCAGCGATTCTTTTATGAAAGCCATCTTCAGCAGCATGGCCGGCGAATAAACCTCCTCCTGCTGCAACAATTCCTGGTAAATGTCGAATGATTCTACAAACAACTGTTTCTGATACAAAGAATCTGCTTTTCGGAGTCGTTCCTTACCTGGTTGTGCCTGAACAACATAGACCTGAAGCGACAGAAAAAAGACAAGAATTTGAAAAAAACTATGCCTTAGCATTTGCATTTATGTATATAACCCGTACCTTTGCATCGCAATTAAGGAAAACAATCGCGGTTGCACAAAGGTACAAAAACGATTCCGTAGCTCAGCTGGTAGAGCAATACACTTTTAATGTATGGGTCCTGGGTTCGAATCCCAGCGGGATCACTAAAAACCCCTCAGATTAATTTCTGAGGGGTTTTTGCTTTTTTAGGGTAAAATTTCCTGTTAAAAACGCTTTCAGTTTTTATATAGAATTGCGGGAAATCTAAATTTAAAGTCCTGCGCGGAAATGTTTAATTATAAAGCCTGGAGGCTTGGGGTGAAAAGTTCTTAGCTGGGAAGCTAAAAACAGGTGCATTGAGCGGCAAAACGCTTCCAGGTCTAAAAAACACCCTGGAAGGTATTTTAGAAACACCTGCGCGAAAGCCGCCTAAAAAACCTTCCAGTGTGCGCACCTCCTGGAAGCGTTTTGCCGGGGCGAAGTAAAAAAGCGCCTGGTTTTGGGTTGTGGCGGGCGGTTTTTTGGCCGCTGCAGCTTATACCTTTACCGTAAAATAGAAACGATGCCTTTATAAGATCGGTTGCTGAAGCTGATAAGATAATAATATACTCCATCGGGCACATTGGCGCCTTCCCAACTGGCAGATCTGGAATTGGCTTCGAACACTTTTTTACCCCAGCGGTTAAACACTTCTATTTTATTTAATTGCCCGGCGCAGTTATTAAGCGGCAACGTTGGGAAAGCGAAAACATCGTTAATACCATCGCCGTTGGGAGTAAAAACGTTGGGTGGAAAAAATTCTGCCTCTTTGTTGTCTATGTCCTGCACGTAAAACAGCACGCTGGTGGTGTCGGTGTTTTGGCTAAAGCAACTGTTATCTTTCGCCCGGAAAGTTACTTTTAACGGTTGTTGTAGGTTTAATATGCCGCAATCGGGTTTCCAGTAAAATGGTTCGGTTATGCTACCCTCTGCCGAGCCGCCTTTAAACTGCATGCCAAGGCTGGAAGGGTCAAAATCTGTGCCTTCGTAAGACAACGTTATTACATCGTTGCCGGCGTCGGAGCCGGTTACATCAAACAAAACAGAATCGCCGATGGTAAGATAAACTACATTGCCGGGCAGCGAGGTAGAAATAACCGGAGCTTCGTTAGGTTCTGGTTTTATAAGCAACGTTACCTTAATGCGCGAGGTAAGCGGCAAAGGGCAGCCGTCGTCGGCAACAAGCACATCAAAAATATAGGGCACATCGCGGGCTAAACTGCAATCGGTCCAGCAAAAAGAACTTTCTACCGGCACATTATCCTCGGTCACATTTCCGGATGGTGGCGTGAGCGCAATGGCAGGCTGGGTATAATTTACCGGCAGAATAGAGAAATTTAACCGCGAATCTTTAGTGTCTGTACCAAGAAGTTTAAAGCAACTGTTTTCTGTTGCGGTAACCACAATGGTATCGCCTTGTAAATAGGTACTTCCGTCTGGCAATTGCAGGGTAAGCTTAGGCGGCAGGTTTGTTTCGCAGGCTATCACTTTCCACTGAAAATCGCGGCGCACCTCTCCTATTTTCTGGTTGTTGCGATACTCTTCTACCTTTACCGAAAACACAAAAAGGCCTGTTATGGTGGGCCTTACTTTTAACAGGCCCGTTTCTGAATTTATATTAAAAGAAGGAGATGCGCCGGGCACCGCGTTGTTGGCAGTAAAGCCCGGCTCCCATTGCACCGGCTGGTAAATTCCCGAAACACCATCCGGTACCGGATTGCTTTGCGTAGAAGTACCCCGAAGCGGATCGGTGAGACTGTACACAAGGCGGTCGCCGTCTTTATCGGTAGCCGCGAAGCTAAAACTGTATTCCTGGCCCAGGCACAAATAATCGCCTTTTATAGGTTTAAAAACTGGCGAGCTGTTGCGGAAAATGGAGTTGTTGTATACTACCGGCGGAAATTCGGCATAAAACACCATTCCTGTTCCGCCCGGAAAAATAATATTATTGATGATATCGTTGCGACAGCAGCGTTGCCACGATACATAATACCCGCCCGGATGGTTGTATTTGCCAGGATCGAGGTAAATTTCAGCATCATACAAAATAAGGTTCGTTTGCAGATTGGAGA
>JAFADQ010000211.1 GCA_023424725.1 Bacteroidota bacterium | reverse complement strand
GTAAGTGGTGGCGAAGGTGGTTTTTATCTTCTCTTCAATAACCTCTTCTTCGTTGTAAGCAGCCAGTAAAACCGCAAGCCTGGGGAGCTCATTTTCGGGTGTGCCAGGCCATAACTGCCGTTTCCGGGCCAGTTTCTGCATCCACTGCGGAAACAGAAAGTAGGTATGAAACATCGCGAGAACCGTTGCCCAGAAAAAAATGGCTGCTATTAACATGAAAAGAAAAGGCCCGGTTTGCTAAGTTTTGTTGGTGATTTAAGCAGCGAAGATACAGGTTTTAGGCGGTTTTGCCCTGCCGGCGCGCATACAAAACGTGGAATACATCAGCAGAAATCTTACTTTTGTTTAGCTTTTGCCCATGAATATTCTCCAGATCACCAGCCGCATTCCCTTTCCACTAAACGATGGCGGCAATATTGCCACCTACAACGTAACCGCATTTCTAAACAAATTTGGCCATAAGGTAACCATGGCGGCGCTCAACACAAGCAAGCATTACCAAAACCCCGCGGTGGTGGCAAATGTGGCAGAGGTTTTTGCTACGGATATAGATACAACCGTTACAATTGCTGGTTTGATAAAAGGTTTCTTCGGAAAATTACCCTACAACGTAAGCCGCTTTTGGAGCACAGAATTCCAGGAGCAGCTTGCGCAGATACTTCAGCAAAAAAACTTCGATATTATACAACTGGAAGGTGTGTACATGGCCATTTATTTGCCGGTGCTGCGGCAGTACAGCAAAGCCAAAATTGTGCTGCGCGCCCATAACGTAGAGCACCAGATCTGGCAACGGTTATCTGAAAACGAACCTGCCTTGCACAAGCGCTTTTACATGCGCTACCTGGCCAGAAAAGTAAAAAAGTTTGAAGAAGAATATGTCTGTTTGTTTGATGGAATAATCGCGATTACCGAAGCAGATGCTGCGTGGTTCAAAAAACGGTGCGCTACAACCCAAACCACCTCTATCGCGGCGGGCGTGCATCTTGCAAAACCTGAGCAAATTTCACTGGAAAACCTACAACCAACCGTAGCAATTCTGGGTAGTTTAGAGTGGGCGCCAAATGTGCAGGGGCTGGAGTGGCTTTTAGCCTACGTTTGGCCAAAAGTGTTGCAGAAATTGCCTCATGCGCAACTACACGTAGCCGGTAAAAACCCGCCGGAAGAATTGTTAAACCGCAAACTGCCCAACGTAACCATGCACGGCATGGTGCCCGACGCAACCGGGTTTTTACTCGCGCATCCGGTGCTGGCGGTGCCGCTGCATGCCGGTGGCGGTATGCGATTAAAAGTGGTAGAAGCCATGGCACTTGGCCGTTGTATCGTAAGTACCCGTATAGGAGTAGAAGGAGTTCCGGTGATACATAATGAGCATGCACTTCTGGCCGATTCGGCCGATGATTTTGCCGCTGAATTGGTAACCGCGCTAACCAACCAAAACCTGCAGGCTGCGGCGGGCAAAAATGCCTATGCCATGGCCGGAAAATTGTATGGTTGGGAAGGTTTGATCCGGAAGTTTGAGTTGTTTTACAAAGACCTGGCAGGTACCTGATATGAAACTGTTGATGGCGCTTTCTGATTTTCCTTACCCCGCCGATAACGGAACAAGACTGCGTGCCTACCATCAACTGCGCTACCTCAGCAAAAATCACGATGTGTTTGTGGTTTGCCTCACTAAATTTCCCGTTCCGGAGGTGCACGTAAAGCATCTTAAAAATTTCTGCAAAGAACTTTATGTACTGGAATTGCCAAAATGGCGGCGGCTTTTAAACTTGTTTAATTCTGTGGCTAATTCGTTGCCGGTGCAGGTAAATTATTGCTACCAGCCCGGGATGAAAAACCTGATCAGGAAGCTGATAAAAAGCAGGGAAATAGATGTATGCTTTGTGCAGCAAGCCAGGTTAGGCCGTAACATTCCGGTAGGGTTGCCGGGCTGCCGGTATTTTCTCGATTTCATGGATTCTTTTTCTACTTTCAGCCGCAAACGTATTCGCTACGCAAGTTGGTACGAAAAACCGCTGATAGAAAAAGAAACAGAACGGCTGGCCAACTACGAAACCCGCATCGCGAAGCAATTTCAGGCCTGCTCGGTAATAAGCAATGCCGATAAAAATAAGTTTGAGCCCGAACTAGCCAAAGACCTGTTAGTAATACCGAATGGGGTAGAAGAGCGGTATTTAAACTACGATGTGCCCGTGCAATGGGTGGGCAAAAAGTACGATCTTATTTTTACCGGCAATATGGGGTATATGCCCAACGTGCGGGCCTGCCTTTTTCTGGTAAATAAAATTTTGCCATTGCTGCAACACCACGAGTCGCTTAAAGTGTGTCTGGCGGGCGCGCATCCGGCCACGCAAATCTGGGCGCTGGAGAACCATCGCGCCGTTTCGGTAACGGGTTTTGTGCCCGATTTGCGCGAATATTTATCGGCGGCACGCATTTTTGTGGCCCCCCTATTTTCGGGGGCGGGGCTGCAAAATAAAGTGCTGGAAGCCATGGCGCTTGGTTTGCCTGTGCTGGCATCGCCCGATACAAGCCACGCCCTGGGCGCCGTAAATAATCAGGATTTGATAGAATGCGCCAACGAGCACGAATTTGCCAATCAGATAGATCGTTTGTTAAATAATGAGGAAGAAGCGCACAGTTTAGGCCTCAGAGGCCGTACCTTTGTGCAAAATAATTATAACTGGACGGCAGCCAACCGCAAACTGGAACTTTCGTTGCTTGAGCTTGTTACTTCTGCGAAAGTAGAAAGCGAGGATTATTAAGGCCGGTAAGAAAATTACCTTCTGTCCGGGCAAAAAATGCTGGTTGCAGGTTGCGAATGTTTGTTTTAAAACACAAAACCAGGCAAAAGCCAAAAAGTAAGCAACATCTGCCGCCGCGCCTTATGAACCACAAACTACAGCAAGCCCGCATTAAACATATTTCTTACAAATCTAAAGTAAGAGCGGTGGTATACGGAGTTGGCGGAACCGGCGATGATCTTTTGTCGGAGAAAAACTGCGCGTTGGGCAAGTGGATTGATGAGATAGGCCTGCCGGAATTTTCGCACTTTAGCGAAATGAAAGCGCTGGATAAGCTACACCTCGATCTGCACAAAACAGTTTATATAATTGTAGACCTTTGCAAAAACGGCCGCAATAATGAGGCGCACAATTATCTTACTAAAATTGAAGAAATAAGCGCCGGCATAAACAACCTGCTGGAGAGAATAGACCAGCGGATTTTAGCCGGAGAATAATGATAAATAAAACACCGCATACAGAATACCATGCTTAACACAATAGAAGAAGCAATAGCAGATATAAAAGCCGGCAAAGTAGTAATTGTGGTTGATGACGACGACCGCGAAAACGAAGGCGATTTTATCTGTGCCGCGCAAACTGTTACGCCCGAGATCATCAACTTTATGGCCACCCACGGCCGCGGCCTTATTTGCTGCTCTCTGGTAGAAGACCGTTGCGAAGAGCTGGGCCTAGAGATGATGGTAGGAAAAAACACCGCCACTTTCGAAACTCCCTTTACCGTATCTGTAGACCTGATAGGCCATGGCTGCACCACCGGAATTTCGGCCCAGGACAGGGCAAAAACTATCCGGGCCCTGGTAGACCCCGCCACCGACCCGCGCTCGCTGGGTAAGCCCGGCCACATATTTCCGCTTAAAGCCCGCCGCGAAGGTGTGTTGCGCCGCCCCGGCCACACCGAGGCCGCCACAGATCTGGCCCAACTGGCTGGTTTAGAGCCGGCCGGGGTGCTGGTAGAGATAATGAACGAAGACGGCACCATGGCACGCCTGCCCGATCTGGAAAAAGTAGCCGAACGGTTTAACCTGAAGCTGGTTTCGATAAAAGACCTGATACAGTACCGGCTGCAGAAAGAAACCTT
>JAFADQ010000192.1 GCA_023424725.1 Bacteroidota bacterium | reverse complement strand
CGCCTGCGCTGCCCGGAAAATCGGCTGCCGTTGGCGATTTCTGCTCTCCGTCTGAGCGCCCCGCCGCCAAATATTCTGAATCGCGGCTGCTGCTGTGGCTGTTGGCAATTCGGGTAGCTTCTTCGGGCGAGTTTACGGCTTTGCCGGTTTTTGCGCCGGGCTCGCCGCTGCTATCTAGTTTTGTGCTTTGCGATTGGTAGCTGCTGCCGGTGCCGGCATTGCCTGCAATTGTTGAGCTGCTGCGGGCATGGTTGCCGGTGGTTTCTGCATTTTCTGAGCCGGGTACAGCGCGGCCGCCCTGCTTGCCGTGATCTTTCACAGCCGAGTGGCCATCGGAAGTGGTTTTGCCGGCCTGCGCGCCTAAATTGCCTGCCAGTTTAGCCGCCGGTTGCCCGCTGCTATTGCCACGGCCGCTTTCTGCTTCCCAGGCCCTGAATTTATCGAGCTCGCCGGTAATGCTGGTCATGAACCAGGCCATCAGGCTCATATCATCCAGCAAACCCACTATCGGGATAAAATCGGGAACCAGATCTATTGGCGATATAAAATAAATAAGTACTGCAACCGCGCCAATAATGGTTTTGGTGGGAATGCCGGTGTACTCGCCGGAAACAGCCAGTTTTACCAGGCGGAACAGATCCTGAAGCGAATCCCATACATCGCTGGCAATGTCGCTAACGTCTTTTTGTTTGCTGGCCTTTTGGTAAGCGTCGTTAAGCAGGGTTGTTATCCGGCCGGGAGTAGATAAATAGCCTTCGGCCTTCTTCAGAAAGCCGGAAAATACCGACGATTCCGATACTTTTTTTCCGTTGTTGGTTGTAGTTTCCATTGTGTAAGGATAGAGAACGTATGAGGATTTTCTGTTTATAAATGCTCTGCAAATGTACTTCTGTATTTAATATCGTAAATGCTTAATATTTAAAATACAGTCAGAGTACCTCAGTATACTATTTTATCAGAAATTAGTTTTCTTAAATTGTTCTCCCTAATCCGTAATATTTATAATAAAAGCCTTACACACAGTGCCACTAAAGCAAACAGCCCCGCAACACAAAGCTGCAAGGGCTGTTTTTATGGGTGGTACAAGCCAAAAAGGCCTGTAGCTTTGGTTAATTTACGTTATTTACCCGGCCGGCCGCATAAAAATTGCGGCTGTAATATTTCTGATTTAGCGAGCTAACCATTACCCCGCCATTGCTGGCCGAGTGTATAAACTTGCCGTCTTTCAGGTAAATGCCCACATGGTAAATAGGGCCGGTTTTGCGCTTAAAAAACACCAGATCGCCTTCGCGAAGCTCGTCCTGCGCAATGGGCTGCACATCGTTGTACATAGAGCGCGAGCTGCGGCTCAGGTTTATGCCATACACCTGCTTGTAAATTTTCTGCACAAAACCAGAGCAATCGGTGCCGCGGCGCGTGTTGTTGCCGGCCCGGTAGGGCGTGCCCAGCCATTGGGCGGCGGCGCGCTGCAGCTCTTCGTTGTCCATAAAGGCCAGCTTAAGCGAATCGGCCTGAAAGCGGCGCGGGCTTTTCAAGCGTTTAAATCCTTTTTTTGCTTTTGCTTTTTTAGTGGCTTTTGCGGCAGTGGCTACCGGCGCGGGCTCGTATTGCAGCGCCACTGTTTCGCGTATCAGGCTTTCTGCCGATACCAGATCTTGCTGATCTGTCCAGAGAAGCGATTCTTCGGGAAGTGTTTCTTCTTGTTGCCGCGTGGCAGGGCTTTCTTCTTTCTCGTACTGAAACGTAAACGACAAATAAAGCGAAGCTACCGCACAGGCAACCAAGATGTAATTTTTCATAATAAACTTTTAAGAGCGCATTTTGCCCGGTTTTTTGTCTGATTCGGGCCTAAACAAATGCGCAGGTAAACAGTATTATTAGGAAAAATGGAACCATCCATTCAACCAAATTATGCCCGGATATTACCCGGCCATAAGCACAAAAGTAATATTAAAATAAAGAAAACACAAACAAGGCTTACATTAGAATTTGTATAGAATGCTGTGAAACAGATAATTGCCTTGACAGCAAAAGCAGGCCACAAAGTATAGAAAAATAATATATGTAGTTGCAAATGGAGTGGAAGATTGTAGAAAGATCGGTGTTTGCGCGTATTGCCCGCATGGTATTAAAAAGCGATAACGTTGCCATGGTGCTGGGCAAACAAATACACCTGAGCGGGGTTTCGCGCGAAGATTTCCTGAAAGACGATGCCTGGGTTGCTCACGAACTTTGCCACATAGAGCAGTTCCGGCAGCACGGCTTTTTCAGGTTTTTGTGGCTTTATTTTATAGAGAGCTGCCGCAAAGGCTACTACAATAATTGCTACGAGGTAGAGGCCCGGCAGGCTGGGAGCCGCAAAAAACCGGGCGGCAGAGCGTAAAAATTACCGGCTGCGTTAGTTTATCACAAAACTATTTTTTTTGTCTGATTCAAAACGCTTTCCAAAATAAATTGGGGTTAAATTACACCTTTTGGGTGTTGTTTTTGCGCTTTACGAGCCATTTTTGCCGCTTGCACCTCTATCCATTGCAGGAGCCCGAAAAGTAAAAAGAAAGCGATGCCTGAATAAAAGTTGGCCTTGCCCGAATGTTTGGCCATTTCTAATGAATAGAGCACCGCTCCCTGTTTTTCTAAGTGGTATATCTCTCTGGAATCGCCGAAGGTTAGTAAATACTGGTAGCCCCGCCTCTTGCAAATATCTATAGAATCGCCAATTTCCACACCCTCTATAGATGCACCCCGGTACGCATAATCTGCTACCCGAAACGTGTTATCGTTATGTGTTAACCTGATAATCGTTCTCTCGCAACTTGTTGCGCCGTACCTGCCATAGCCTTTGCATTCGTACAAAGATCTGTCGATATACTCTACCACGCCGCTATGTTTTTCAAAAGTATGCAAAGGCAATATATACTCAATTGCATAGCCAAAAACCAGCCATCCAGCGCAGATAAGTCCGGCATAGATGGTAAATTGTCTTGCTCCGGTTCTGAAATTTTTGGGCATTTTTATAGAGAAAACGTACAAGCCTGAGACCCTGTTTAAATTTTCTTTTTGGAGTCGAAAATCATTGCTTTAGGGTTCTGATGAAGCTGTTTTTGAAGCTCATAGCGGGGTTACGAGCAAAAAAACATCTGAAATCAGGTTCCGGAAGCGGTGATTTGCGGACAGAAATAGAAAATTTAAACATGGTCTGATCTTAAAAGTAAGGAAACGCTTATAAAATCTGCAAAATTTAAGAAGCCTTTTAGTAGCAAATTTTTCTGAAGAAGCAGTTCATCCTGAAATATAATCTGAAAAGTAACATAAGTCACTGCCGGGGCTTTTGGGTTGCGGTAATTTTGTAACAGAAAATCAGGAACCCGAAGTAGAGTTACCCTGCAACGGGCAAAAAAACGGCCCTTGCAGCCTGAATTTTAAACCAAAACCTGTTACAACCATGGAACCACATTATTATAACGTAAACCTTGCCTGGACCGAAGGCCGCAAAGGCAACATGACCTCGCCCGAACTCTATAACGACCTTGAGGTGGCCACGCCGCCTCAGTTCCCGAAAGGCGAAGCCGGCATCTGGTCGCCGGAGCATTTGTTTACCGCTGCCGTAAACAGTTGTTTTATGACTACTTTTCTGGCCATTGCCGAGAATTCGCGCCTGGAATTTACCCATTTTAGCTGCGAAGCAAAAGGCAAACTGGAGCAGGTAAACGGCAAGTTTGTAATGAGCGAAATACTGCTGATGCCCACGCTAAGCCTGCAAAACGAAGCCGACCGCGAGCGCGCCTCCCGCATATTGCACAAAGCCGAAGCCGCCTGTTTAATTTCTAATTCTATTACTTCTAAAGTTACCCTGCAGGAAACGGTAGAGGTGTGATAAAAAGAAACAAGTCTGGGCTGCGACGGGCAAAAAAATGGCCACCACAGCCCGAAACCCAAACCCGCGGCTGTCGTTCTAAAAGCCTCTGACACTAAAACCGACAACGCGATGAAACACCAACCAATTGGGCCCGGCCTGCATGGCCTCATGGATTATGGCTTTATGACCATGCACCTGCTCGCCCCAACCGTACTAAAACTCGATACCTCGGCCAGCGCCCTGAGCTACTCGTTTGCCGGCCTGGCGGGCAGCCTCGCCGGCCTAACCGACCAGCCTTACGCCGTGCAGCGGGTTATTCCGTTTAAAACCCACGGCGCCATAGAAACAGCCGTTTTGCCCACCATCCTGCTGCTGCCTCTGCTAACCGGCGACCTGAAAAAGCCCAAAGCCCGCGCCTTTTTCCTGGCCAGCTTTGGCATGGCTCTGGCCAATTTTTTACTGACAGATTTTAAAGGGAAAAATCGCAAAACCGCGAACCGTTAAGCATAGAAAAGCCGGAAATAAATAAAAAGGCCTTCTGATAGGAGAGACGAAGGCCGTTTTGTTTTAGGCTGTGAGGGGCAAAAAAATGGGCGCTACAGCTTAATTTTATAAACCGATTTGTTCTTTTCTCCTGACTTTTCGAACAAGCCCTGATCTAAGCCTTTTTTAATATCGCGGCTGGCGGTTGCCGATGAAATATCTTTAAACACATTCATGTAATCTTTGCGGGTAAAGGTTTTGGGGCCTGTTTGCAGGAAGTAAGCCAGCCGGTCGGTATCGTGCAAAACCCGGTTATTAAATTGCAGAAGCTCTTCCAGCGATTTGTCTAACACGCCCAGCATGTACTCGATAAAGGCGGTCGATTTTCCGGCTTTGTCGGAAGCGGAAAGGGCGGCGTAATATTCTTTCTGGTTTTTGCTGATCAGGGTTTCGAAGGGCAGGAACTCGAAAACAGGGTAGTGCTGCATCAGGATTACTGTTTGCCAGAGCCTGCCCATGCGGCCGTTGCCATCCAGAAACGGATGGATAAATTCCATTTCGTAATGAAACACGCAGCTTTTTAGCAAGGGCAGGTCGGGGTCGGTTTTAAGGTAACGGAACAGGTCTTTCATGAGCTGCGGTACCAGGTTGGCCGGTGGCGCCAGGTGTGCGACTTTAGAGCCCTTTACAATGCCCACGCCCTGGGTGCGGTATTTCCCGGCGCCCGCAATTAGGTTATGCAGCAGCAGTTTGTGGGCTTTCAGGAAATCGCGCTCTGAGTGGGGAGAGAACTGATGCAAATTATCGTACACCGAAATGGCGTTTACCACCTCCAGCACATCTTTTTGCGGACCGGTTACACGCTTGTTTTCTACAATAGCCGTGATCTGTGCCTCGGTAAGCTGGTTGCCCTCTATCTGCAGCGACGAGTGAATGGTTTTGATCTTGTTCTGCTTTCGCAACTGCGGCGATTGCCGGGTTAAGTAATGCGCATTCACTTCCCCGATTTTCTCCGATACAGAGCTGATTAGTTTCAGAACCGCAGGCGTAATATCGTACGGAGGTTTCATGTGATAGTATCATTTGATACTATCAAAGGTAAGAAATGGAGGTGGGATTTGGGTTGTGAGGGGTGGGGAAATGGCAGCTAGAGGGTAAAAAAAGCCCCGCAGATGCGCTTGAATCAGAGGCGTGCGGGGGTTTGATACTGTAAATTTAGGTTATTAGCCAAGATTTTTAAAATCATCCAGCGGCTCGTTAAAATCGTCGGACATTTTTATTTGCCCCTCGAACTTGCCCAACGTGCGGCCTGTGGTTTTCTTGCCAGATAGGCTAAGTGTTTTCTGCAGCGCGGAAATGAGCTTTTGTTTTTCTACTGCCGGCAATTGGTTAGCCAGGCTAACTATCTGCCCGAACCCGATGTTAAACCGTACCTCCATATCCGTATTTTTTAGTGAATAAAGTATGATTAACCGAATTGGTGAATTTTGGTTTCTTTGTTTGGATTTTAAGCTGTGAGGGGTAGAAAAATGGGTGTTGGAGGGGAATTAATTTTAATTAAAATCAAGCTTCTGTTTTAAGTAATTAATAAAAGCAGAACATGACACTAACATAAATTTTGCATCTTCAAATTTTACAGGTGTATCTGATTCTAATAATGCATGCCTTATTCCTCCGGAATCGCTTGTATATCCATAGATTGATGAAAAAGCTGATCTAAGCGCACTATGTAAGGAGTGCTTTTTTTCAATGACAGCAAGTGCTTTACCAAGAGTTGCTGAGCTATCATTTGTTATAATTATACAAAATGATTCAACAGCTGAAATAGATTCTTTTATGGAATTTCTATAATTAGGGTTGTTTCTATCAGCCAAAAAGTCTAATGCAGCTTTTAAATGAAGATTAACCGACTTCCATTTTTCAGTACTAGTTTGTGCTTCTTGAATTTCATTTATCTCTTCTCCGG
>JAFADQ010000130.1 GCA_023424725.1 Bacteroidota bacterium | reverse complement strand
ATTACCAGTATGGTAAAGATCAGGTCTGGCTTTCTGTAACTGCTGCCCGCATGGGCAAAGGCATTAACGTATCGCTTACAGATATTACAAATCTTAAAAAGGCAGAAATAGAATTATCCGAAAGCCGTGATTTTATCAGCAAAATTACAAACGCCATACCTATAGTTTTACAGGTTTACGAAACTGCAACAGGTAAAGTAATTTTTAGCAACAGCGAATTAGAGAATTTTTCAGGAATAGATTCTGCCGGATCGGATTCTGTTCTTTCGCCCGGTTTTCAGCAAAATTTTGTTCACCCCGACGATATTGAGGCGCTTATAAGCTATCACGAAACTGTTTTTGCCGGTGAGTTGCCAGATTCTGATGGTTTGCGGTTGCGCATAAAGCATCGTAGCGGAAATTACCATTGGTGCATTTGCCGTGTAAGTATATTTAAGGCCGGCCCCGGAAATGTGGCCATACAGGGAATTACTGTTATTCAGGATATAGACGAGCTGAAGCAAAATAAGAACCTGCTTCAGGGCGTGCTTAATCAATCCCGGAACATGATCATCGCATTCGAATCGGTGCGCGATGATAAGGGAACGATTGTAGATTTTAAATACCTGCATCTGAATGCGACTTCCGAAAAATTTACCGGAATGAAACCCGGAGAGCTGGTAGGGCAATCGCTAAAAAAGTACATGACCGACCCGGCGGCAAACCGGCGTTTTGGGTGGTATGCCAACGTGGTAGAAACCGGAATTAATGCCGAATTCGAGGAGTTTTTTAACCTGCTTATCGGGCCAACCTGGTTTCATATTTCGGCAGTTAAAATGGGCGATGGCTTTGTGGCCACTTTCTCTGATGTTACCGAAAGAAAGCTTGCCGAAAACAAGCTGACCGAAAGCCAGAAGTTTATTAAAAAAGTAACAGATACCGCTCCGTTTATAATTACTGTATACGATGTAGCAGAGCAAAAATATGTATTCCGCAACCGCCAATTGGCCAGCCAGCTTGGCTACCTTCCAGACGAGGTAGAGAAAATGGGAGAATCGGAACTTGTTTCTTTAATTCATCCCGACGATTTAAAAAGAGTGCCGGAGCATTATCAGAAATTAGATGCATTGGCGGAAGGCGAGGTGGCCCAATTTCGTTTCAGGGCACGCGAAAAAGGCGGTACCTACAGATATATGGTAGCCTGCGATACTGTATTTAAAAGAAACCAGGATGGTAGTATAGCCGCCGTTTTAGGTGTATCGCAGGATGTGCACGATTTGCAGCGCAATAAAGATTTGCTGGCCAGCGTGCTGGATTCTTCTATGAGCGGCATAACTGTTTTGCAGGCTTTACGCGACGAGCAGGGAAATTTAACAGACTTTACTTACTCGCTTCGCAACCTGGCCGCAGAGCAAATTCAGGAAGGCAAAGTTAATACCACCGATACCTTCTTGTCTAAGTGGCCATTCCTGAAAAACGACCCTTTGCCTTCTCAACTGTTTACAGTAGTAGAAACCGGAAAACCGCTGCACCTGGAGTATTATTATCACCAGGGAGTGCAAAAGTGGCTGGAAGTGTACGCCTCTAAACTAGACGATGGCATTGTGCTAACCTATACAGATGTAAGTGCTAGGAAAGAATCGGAAGATAAGATAAGGAAAAGCGAAGCTTTGTTAAGCCAGGCGCAGCAAATTGCAAACCTGGGCGTTTGGGAATGGGATATTTTAACTGATAAAATTACCTGGTCCGGCATGTTGTATCAGATGTTCGAGCTGGAGCCATCGGTAAAAAACATTTCTTTTAATGATTATGTCGGTCTGCTGAACGAAGAAGATGGCCGCCTTATAAAAAACCTCATCGAAAAAACATTCGAAACAAAAGAGAGCTTTACCTTCCCGCACAAAATTTCGTTGCCCGACGGCCGGATTAAACATGTTATAGGCAAAGGCCGCTTGCTGTTAAGCCCCGATAATAAGCCTCTCCGGATGTTAGGAACGGTGATGGATATTACCGAACTGATAGAAATAAGGCAGCAACTAAGCGAAATGCTGCAGATAAAAAGCATTGGGGAGGCAATACCGCAAATTATCTGGACGGCTAAGCCCAACGGTTTTACCGATTTTGTAAACCAACGCTGGTACGAGTTTACGGGGCTGGAAGAGGCAAAAATGCGGTCAGGAGAGTGGACAAAACTCATACATCCGGACGATGCCCCTGCCACCTGGTGGAACTGGAAAAAATCGTTAGTAAGCGGTAATGTTTTCGAAATGGAGTTCAGGATGTTGCGGCAGGATGGAGTATACCGGTGGCTGCTTGGCCGCGCCGTGCCTATGACCGACGAATCAGGAGAAATTGTGAAGTGGTTTGGCGCCAGCACCGATATAGACGATCAGAAGCGTACCATGGAAGAAATGGAACTGATACAGGACGCGCTTTCAAACTACAACAAAGAACTATCGCAGAAAAACGAAGAGCTGCGCCAGATAAACTCCGATCTCGATAATTTTATTTACACTGCTTCGCACGATTTAAAAGCTCCCATAAGCAACATAGAAGGCTTGCTTAACCTGATAAAAACAGAAGTTAATAACGACTCCGAACTTTCTGCCCGCGTGTTCGATTTGATGGAGCATTCCATCATCAGGTTCAAGAACACTCTTAAAGATCTGGCCGACATTTCTAAAGCAGATCGTGCCCTGAACGAAGCAGCCACCGAAGTTCATTTGCCCGGGCTGATGGATGAAATAGAGGCCGACATAGATGCTCTAATAAAAGAAAGTAAAGCTATTATCCGGTTCGATTTTCAGGCCGAAGACATCCATTTCTCCCGCAAAAATATCCGCAGTATTCTGTATAATCTTTTATCTAACGCGCTTAAATACCGTTCGCCAAACAGAACCTCGGAGGTTTTGGTTACCAGCACTCCCGTAGCCGGTAATTTTGTAGAGCTTAACGTAACAGATAATGGTTTAGGGCTGGATGAGAAAGACAAAGTCCGGGTTTTTGAGATGTTTAAACGTGCGCATTCGCATGTAGAAGGTAGCGGTGTAGGGCTGTACATTGTAAAGCGGATTGTAGAGAATGCCGGTGGTAAAATAGAAGTAGAGAGCGCGGTAGATAAAGGCACCACTTTCAGGATTTTATTGCCACGATAATGGTGTAATGCTGATTTAATTTCTGGTCAGGTTATAATGCAGAATCAAGATGCCATTCAGATAAAAAAGCTCAAATTGGCAGACCTGCCATTGCTGCGCGATTTTTTTCTGGCAGCGTATGGCTCTGCCACCGTTTTTCAGGAAGTTGAGTTCTTGAAATGGTATTTTTTTGATCAGGCAGGGCTGGCCGATAAGGCTGCGGGCAGCATTTTTGCCCTCGATACAGATCAAAATAAAATCGTTTCGTTTTATGGCGGGCTTTCTTCAGAAATGGAGGTAAATAATTATAAAGTACCGCTTATATGGGGTGTAAATGCCTTTACATTGCCCGCTTATCGGGGTATGGGCTTAAATAAAAAATTGATTTCTGAGGTTATAAAAGAAACTACAACCCATGCAGTTATCGGGTTTACCCCAAAAGCGGCAGCATTTTACAAGCAACTAGAATATAATTTATTCGATAACCAGCGGTTCGCGCGGTTTGTGTTTGTTCTCTATCCGGATAAGGTAAAAGCTGTACAGAAGCACCTCAATTTTAACAGCGGTTTTAACTTTTCGCAGCAGGTAAACTCAGCAGTGTTTTCAAGGTCTGAAGAGAAATTTATTACCAGATTAACTACTGCCGGGCTTGCAAAAACAGAGTTAGATTTTGCCTGCCAGGTAGCGGTTACAACACACCGCAGCAAAGAGTTTATTCGCTCCCGGTTTTTAGAAAATCCGTTTATTGGTTACCACGTTTTTGCCTTTGGCTACGGCAATAAAATGAGCGCATACATTGCCTGCCGCGCAGAAGCACTGGAACCTACGGGTGTTACCGCCTATCGGGTAATAGACTTGTACGGAACGCAAAACGGAGTTACAAATTTGCTGCGTTTTATTATTAAAAAAGCTGCTGAATACGGGCATGCGTATCTCGATTTTTCAGTATTTGGTACAATGTACGATAATGTGTTTCAATCATTGGGGTTTAGTAAGTTACAGAACGACGAATACGCATTATTGCCACAGGTTTCTGCGCCTGTAGAGCACCGGCCCAATTTAGAATACGCAGGAATTAAAAGCAGTGCTTTTTCATCTGTTTTCCAGCAATTAACCATACACGATGTTTACTTTACCAGATCCGATTCAGACCGCGACCGCATTGCCCGAATCTCCCAATTACCCGAAAAACAACTGGCAGGTGAATAACGGAACCGGAGTAATGGTGGTAATGTACCATTATGTGCGGGAGGTTGCCAACTCTCCCTATCCGGGAATAAAAGGCCTGGAGCTGAAAGATTTTATCGGCCAAATAGAATACCTGCAAAAGCGATATAACCCGATAACCATAGAGCAGCTTTTAGAAGCGCTGCAAAACCAAACAAAGTTACCGCCCAACGCCGTGCTGCTAACCTTCGACGACGGCTATGCCGATAATTATCGTTTTGTGCTGCCGGTATTAGCAGATAAAAAGCTGCAAGGCTCATTTTATCCGCCGGCACAGGCCATTTTAGAGCATAAAGTGCTGGATGTAAATAAAATACATTTTATTCTGGCAACGGCGCCCGGCATCCCGCAGCTTCTTAAAGACATCTCGGCGCAGCTACATGTGTACAGAAAAGAGTTTAACCTTCCTTCCTTCGATGAGCTTTTTCGCACGCTCGCCATTGCATCTGAAATAGATACCAAAGAGGTGATTTTTATTAAAAGGTTACTGCAGGTGGCTTTACCAATTGTAGCGCGCGAACATATTACACGCTTTTTGTTTGAAAAATATGTGCAGAAAACCGAGGCTGAGTTTAGCCGCGAATTGTACATGAATATCGGTCAGATAAGAGAACTACAAGCAGCGGGAATGCACATTGGCAGCCATGCGTATTCGCACCAATGGCTTGCCACACTACCAGAAAACCAGCAGCGCACAGAGGTAGACCTTAGCCTGGAGTTTTTAAAACTTGCCGGTGCAGATATAAATAACTGGACCATGACCTATCCGTTTGGCAGCTACAATGCGTCGCTGCTAAATATTCTGGAAGAGAAAAAATGCAGGCTTGCTTTTAAATCGGTACCAGCCGGAATTGCCGACATTGCTTCCCATCATAAATTTGAATTCCCAAGGATAGACACCATTAATATTCCGGTGCGGGCCTAATGATGCAGCATGTTAAGGGCCTACTAATATCACACATCTTTACAACTTTAAAACGTAACCGCAAAACACGCAAAGACTTTCGCGAAGCACGCAAATTTTTAAAAATGAGCAGGAGTCTTTTCTTCATTTTTTCTGGGGCCTTTATTTCTCCGCGCGCTTTGCGCTTACCTTCGCGTGCTTTGCGGTTAAAATAAATGTGTAATATTAGTAGCTGTATGGGGCAAAAATGGGGCAGATACAGGGCAAAATCCGGCTGGTTAACACCAGATACCGTAAAAGCTGTTTACAAAACTTAAAGCAGAAAATTGTAAACCGTTTATGCCCGATAAATCTGTTACCAAAACTCTACAAAAAAATAAACAAAACGGGGTAGAAGTAATAGCCCGCACGGGTTATACAGCCCTGGGCATTGTGTATTGCCTTATGGGCGGATTAACCGCCATGAGCGCCTTTGGTATTGAAGGCGGAGAAAAAACCAATCAGCATGATACCTTTTTGTTTTTGCTCAGGCAACCGCTTGGCAAAGTTTTGTTGGGTTTAATAGCTGCTGGCTTGCTCGGATACGTTTTCTGGCAGGTTATTCAGGTAATAAAAGATCCTCAAAACCCCGACTCCGGAAGCGCTAAGGGCTATGGCCGCAGATTTGGTTACGCCCTTAGCGCCGGGTTTCATGCCACGCTGGCGCTGTATGCCGCAAAACTTGCACTTGGCCAATCTACTGATAAAGGCGGCGAAAGCGGACAGCAAACTCTGGTAAGCACCGCGCTGGAATTGCCCGTGGGTAAATGGCTGGTATTACTGGCAGCAATTGCCACTATAGGTTTTGCACTTTACCAAGTATACCTGGCGGTGTCGGCTAAATTTATGAAGTACGTGCAAGAAGGGCAGCTAAAGTCAAATACCAGACAAATGTATAAAAGAGCCGGGCGCGTAGGGTATTTGGCACGCGGAATTGTTTTTGCTGTAATTGGATATTTTGTTGCGAAAGCCGCGTTAAACTATAATCCGGAAATGGCAGGCGGAACAGAAAATGCGTTTACGTTTTTAGAATCTACCTCGGTTCCTTTTTTATTGGCGGCTGTGGCGGTAGGGTTTGTTTGTTACGGAATTTTTATGTTTGTAAGGGCGCGGCATCAAACTTTTTCGGTATAGTTTCTGCAAAATTTGTTAGGCTGCGAGCAGCAAAAACACGGGTGCCGCAGCCGAAAAAAACAACCCTCAACAATAAATTAAAAAATTTGGGGGTTGCCTCGCGGCCGCGCTTTTCGCTGCAATCTTTGGCAAAAAACCGCGCAACGCTTCTCTGCGGCACGGTAATTTTATAGCTGTAAGGCCCAAAATAACGGCTGCTTCAGGCCAAAGGATTTCCGCTGCAATCGCTAACCCGGCACCTGTTTTGTTTTTAGCGGCAGCTTTACAAAAAGAGTTGCTGGTTCTACCTTTTCA
>JAFADQ010000120.1 GCA_023424725.1 Bacteroidota bacterium | reverse complement strand
TTATAACGGTACGGCCCACCTAATGGCCGGCAACCACAAAAAAGCGGCCCGGGCGCTGGAGCAGGGCCGCAAACTTTCTATCGATAACCTGGAGCTGCAGGCGCAATTCAGCGCGCAACTGGGCGATGCTTATAATTCGCTGAAAGATTACGAGAAATCTGACGCGGCGTACGAAGAAGTGCTGCGCTACGATAGCAACAACGCGCATGTGCTGAACAATTACGCCTACTTTTTATCATTGCGCAACGAAAACCTGGAGAAAGCCAAAAGCATGAGCCAGAAGCTGGTAAACAAACATCCGAAAGACGCTACTTACCTAGATACCCATGCCTGGGTTTTATATAAGCTTAAAGATTATCAGAATGCGCGCAAATATCTGGAGCAGGCCATAGCCAACGGTAACAGCGGCACCATTACCGAGCATTACGGCGATGTTTTATTTCAGCTTGGCGAAAAAGACAAAGCCCTGGAGCAGTGGCAAAAAGCCAAACAATTGGGCAGCGCATCAGACCTGATCGATAAAAAAATTAAAGACAAGAAACTGTATGAATAGTGCCCGTTGGCTCTTACCGGCACTTTTTTTGGCCCTTACAGCTATGGGCTGCCGCAAAAGTGTGCCCTCTGCGTCTGATGCGCCTGCCACACCTGCAAACACGGTTGGTATTGCACGAAGTGTAGATTTTACATATTTATCTTCCAGAGGTAAAATGCAATTCGAAGGCGAAGGCAACAAACTCTCCTCGGCGGTAAACCTGCGGATGAAGAAAGACAGCGCCATCTGGATCTCGGTTATGCCTATGCTTGGCATAGAGGCTGCCCGCGCCATGCTCACGCCCGATTCGGTAAAAATCATTAACCGCCTGGAAAGAACGTATATCAGCACCGATTACCGTTTTCTGGAGCGGCAGTTTAATATTAAAGTAGATTTTAATACTCTGCAGGCGCTGTTGGTGGGCAACCAACCCTTTCCGGTTTCGCCTGCTATCAAAGTTATTCAAACAGAGCCGCAGTTGCAAACGCAGCAATTCCAGGGCAACCTGAAAGTAAATTCTTTTATAGAGCTCGGCAACCTTAAACTTCAGAAAATACAATTATCCGATTCGGTGGCCAAAAATTCCCTTGCTGTTTCTTATGGTGATTTCGGAGGTCTGGATAACTTTGTGTTTCCGTATTCTGCTATCTTTATGGCCCAGCAAACCAAAACGGTGCCACCCAAGAGCGCGGTTATTACAATAAATCATCAAAAGGTATCTGTTTCTGAAGCCAATCTTGCTTTCCCATTCGATATTCCTTCAGGCTATACCCGCATACGGTAGGTTACTGGCGCTGCTGTTGTGCCTTTGCCTTGTGGTGCCTTCTTACGCCCAAAAAGGTAAAAGTAAAGAGCAATTAGAGCGCGAAAAGAAAGAAAACCTACGCAAAATAAAGGAAACCGCCAAAATTCTGGAGCAAACCAAAGCACAGAAAGAAGCCTCGGTGGGCCAGCTAAACGCCATTCAGGAAAAAATTTCGGTGCAGAAAGAGGTGATCAGCAATATCTCTAAAGAGCTTTCTTATTTAGAGAGCGACGTGCAGGAAACCGAATCTATCGTGCAGGCCATGCAAGACGATTTGCAGGACCTGAAAGACGAATACGCCGCCATGATTTACGCGGCCTCTAAAACCAGCAGCCAGGCCAATAAGCTTATGTTTTTGTTTGCCGCCGAATCTTTTAACCAGTTTATGCGGCGGCTGCACTATTTGCGCCAGTATTCCGAAGCCCGCAAAATGCAGGTAGAGCAGATACAAAAAGTGCAGGAAGCGCTTAACGCACAACTGGCCGACCTTACGAATAAGAAAATTCAGAAAAAAAACCTGCTTAGCACCCAACTGGTAGAAAACCGCAACCTGCTGAACCTGAAAAAAGAGCAGAACCAAATGGTGAGCCAGCTAAGCCAGAAAGAGCAAAAGCTGCAGCGCGACCTGAAAGAAAAACAGAACGCCGTTAAGAAACTAGAAACCCTAATAGCCGACATAGTTCGCGAAGAAATAAGAAAAGCGCAACTGGCAGCCCGCCGCGAAGCCGAAAAACGCGCCGCTGCCGGCAAACCCGCCGAAGCGCCAAAAAAAGGCAGCCCCAGCATAGCCTTAACGCCCGAGGCAAAGATGATCTCGAGCAACTTTGCCGGAAACAAAAGCCGCCTTATATGGCCGGTAGAGCGCGGGTTTATTTCGCAGCGCTTTGGCACGCACGCGCACCCGGTACTAAAAGGCGTGGTGATAGAAAACCTGGGCGTAGACATACAAACCAACAGCAACGAACCTGTAAGGGCCGTTTTTGATGGCACCGTAGCCACAATTGCTTACATACAAGGCATGGGCAACGTGGTAATGGTGCAGCACGGCGAGTATTTCTCGGTATATGGCAACATGAAAACCACCACCGTAAAAACCGGCCAGAAAGTAAAAGCCAAAGACACCCTGGGCACCGTTTCTACCGATACCGACAACACCTCGGTGCTTAAATTCTTTATCTGGAAAGGCAACACCAAGCTAAACCCCGAGCAGTGGTTGTATAATAAATAGCCTGCAAAGGCCATTTTTTTGCCTGTTACAGCATAAAAAACCCCGCTTTTAATACAGGCGGGGTTTTATTTTTGGTTATGATATTTGGCTTCTGCCTTTAAAATAAATTCCTGGTTATGGTTTATTATAACCGAATTACTTGGGCTGCAACGGGCAAAAAAATGGCCGTTGCAGGGTAAAAGTATAATCAAATCGCTCTAATCCTAACCTGCATTTAACAGGCTGATTACCTGCACTTGTCAATTCTTTGTCTTACTTTTGTAAGTCAGACGCATACCTTGCGCAAAACTTTATTTTTACGGAATAAATTATGATGAATTCCATTTTTTTGTTTCTTGGCAGCATGGGCGGCTGGGAGATCTTCCTGATTATTATGGTGGTGCTTATTTTGTTTGGCGCCAAAAAAATTCCGGAACTGGCACGTGGCATGGGCCAGGGAATCCGGGAGTTTAAAGACGCTACCAAAGAGATCAAAAACAACATAGACGACGGCATGCAAAACCCGCCCGCCAACAGGCCAAATGCAGCCCCACCGGTAAATCCGCCACGGCCTATGGACAACCCCGCTCCTACTCAAACAAACTCCGACAATACACCAAAAGCATAAGTGAGGCGCTACAATTCGCTGCAGGAAGTACAGGCAGATATTATTGCCGGACACACCACCTGCGTAGATCTGGTAAAGTATTATTTAGGCAACATTGAGGCGCAAAAGCACCTGAATGCCTACCTCGAGGTTTTTGCCGAAGAGGCGCTTGCCCGTGCCGAAATGGTAGACCAGAAGCTGGCTGCCGGCAAAGCCGGGCGCCTGGCCGGCATGGTGCTGGGCATAAAAGATGTGTTGGCGTATAAAGGCCACAAATTACAGGCCAGCAGCCAGATACTTAATGGTTTCGAGTCGCAGTTTACGGCTACGGCCGTGCAGCGCCTTCTGGACGAGGACGTGATCATTATCGGCCGCCAGAATTGCGACGAGTTCGCGATGGGCGCCTCTAACGAAAACTCTTCTTTCGGCCCGGTTTTAAATGCTGCCGATAATTCGCGCGTTCCTGGTGGCTCTTCCGGAGGCACCGCAGTTGCCGTGCAAGCCGATACTTGCCTGGCCGCTCTGGGCTCCGATACCGGAGGTTCTGTGCGGCAGCCCGCATCTTTTTGCGGTGTAATCGGCTTAAAACCTACGTATTCGCGTATTTCACGCTACGGTTTAATTGCCTACGCTTCTTCTTTCGACCAAATTGGACCGGTAACCCGTAGCGTGGAAGATGCCGCGCTATTGCTGGAAATAATGGCCGGCGCCGATAACTACGACAGCACCGCCAGCCGCCGCGAAGTGCCTGCTTACAGCCATCAGCTAAATCTGGACCGTAAATTGCGTATCGGCTACATTTCCGATACTATAGAAAGCCCTGGTTTGCAGCCCGAAGTAAAAGAGGCGATGCTGAGCACCATTCAGCAATTGCGCCAAGACGGGCACGAAGTAGAATCCTGCGATTTTCATTACCTCAATTACATGGTGCCCACGTACTATATCCTCACCACCGCCGAGGCAAGCTCTAACCTTGCCCGTTACGATGGTGTGCGGTATGGCTACCGGAGCCCGAATGTAAAAGACCTGAACTCGCTGTATAAAAACACACGCACCGAAGGCTTTGGGCCCGAAGTGCTGCGTCGTATTATACTTGGCACTTTTGTGCTTAGCGCCGATTATTACGATGCCTATTA
>JAFADQ010000083.1 GCA_023424725.1 Bacteroidota bacterium | reverse complement strand
ATATAACGGTGGCGCAGGCATTGCAAGTACCAGAAACCGATTATGCCGAAACCTGTTTTTCGTTGCCGGTAATGCCTTTAAAAGATCTTCAGAATTTTATCGGGCAAAACAATTTGCGAAGATTTAGCAGGTTAAAAGTTAAAGTTGCTAAAAATAATGCTGCCGAGATAATTAAAGAAGTAAGCAATATAACAGGCAAAACCCTTTTTTTAGATGGCAACGAGGCCTGGGATAATCCGGACGAGGTGCTTGCCCTTTTAGATAAAATTAAAAAATACCCGGTAGAATTTATAGAGCAGCCAATGCCGGCCGCCCTGGTAAACGAATACCAATACCTGAAAAATAAAAGCCGTTTACCAATTTTTGCCGACGAATCTGTTAAAGATCAAGCCGATTTTGAGTTGCTTAAAACTCAGTTTGATGGTGTTAATATAAAGCTAATGAAAGCGGGAGGTTATTTTAACGGTGTTAACCTATTAAAAGAGGCCCGGCAGCACGGTTTAAAAACGATGATCGGGTGCATGATCGAATCCAGTTTGGGAATTTCGTCGGCACTAAATATTTGCGCGCTTGCAGACTACGTAGACCTCGATGGGTTTTTAATGTTGAAATCTGATCCTTTTACCTTGTTAACCGAAGAAAACGGACGGCTAAAATTAAAAAATAATTAAGCAGTTTCCGGCGGCTAAACTATCCGGATAATTCTGGTAAAACTTTATTTTTGTGAGTTTCCTGGCAATGGCAATAAATGCTTATTAAAACGTTTCTTTTTAAATATATGAAGGCGAAATTTATAAGCAACATATTTAAGTTTTAGTAAATTTTACAACCTAATTGTGTAAAATGCCGCATTAAAAAGCATGAATTAGAAAGTTTGCGGTGAGTTTTAAAAAAGAATCAGAAAAAGAAAAATGGAAAAATCGGGGGTAATTAAATTCGCGGCTGGCCTTGTACTGATGTTTGCAATGTCGCTGCAGGCAAATAGCCAAACGCAGGTTGGCTTACGGCTTGGCTTAAATGGCAGCAGGGTTGCAGGCAGTGCGGTAAGAGAAGTGCAAAAAACCGGCCTCGGCTATAATGCAGGCTTGTATGCCAAATTAAATTTCGATGGCGTAAGCATTCAAACCGAGCTGGTAGCATCTGGCCGTAACTATACATTTACCCAGGGTTATAATGTTGGCACCAATAATTTAACGGCCGAAAGAAAGATAAAAGCTACCTACCTGGATGTTCCGTTGCTGATTACGGTAGAGCTTACAAAAGATATTAACTTTCTGGCCGGCCCTCAATTTTCTATTAATGTTGGAAACGACCAATCTACCGGAGCCGATTCTATAAGCACTGGATATAATTTTAAATGGTACGAAATAGGCTTAACCGCCGGGCTTAACTATGTGTTTAACAGCGGAATAGACTTAACGGTGCGGGGCCTTTACGGGCTTACGCCGGTGTTTACTAAAAGCAACGCAAATTTAGCCGGCGAAGAAGACCCGAATATAAAAAACCTGCTGCTCCAGTTTACAATTGGGCTTCCAATCTCGGCCGCAAACCCAAACGAGCCCGACCGCAGCTCTTACAAAACCATTTACTAAGCCGGCAAACCAACAAAAATCCCATCTGCCTCAACTTTTAGCGGATACTTCTTTAGTTGATAGCCGTGGCCTGTGGTTTCTTCGCCGGTTTGCAAGCTAAAGCGGTAACTATGCCATGGGCAAATTACTTCGCCCAGGTAATTGCAGGTGCCGCGGCTAAGCGAATCGCCCAGGTGCGGGCATTCATCGTCTACCGCAAAAAAGCCCTGTTGTACCCTCGAGAAACAGATTTCTTTACCGGCAACTTCTATTAGCATACTTTTATTCAGGCGCAGGTTTTTTTCGGCTTCTTCTAAAGAGTTAAAAATCTTGTGCCAGGTAAGGTTTTCGGTCATAGTGGGCAGTTTTTTGGTGCCGGCAGCTTAGTCTTGTTCGGGCAATTCGGTTGGTAATTTCTGTACGTAAATATTATTGCCGGCGCGGTTACGCAAAATTTCCAGCCACTTGTCTATTTCCGGTTTATATTCTATTCGCAAATCAGGGTGCAGGTTTTTAATAATAAGGCCATGTAACTTTTGCGTAATGCGGGCTACCTTTCCCGGAAAGCTGCGGTTATAATTCTCGAATTGCCCGCCATAATTATCGAATAAAATTGTGAGTACGAAGCGGTGCAGATCTACCTCTAATTGCACGCTTTTGGTTACTTTTTTTACCCTTGCAATTTCTTTAACCGCTTTGCCAATAGCTCTGTTCAGCGCTTTATAAAAATTGCGGCCGGTAACAGTAAACAGAATTTCAGAAATCGTTTCCTGCGCTTCTTCCTCAATTGTGCCCAGCGTTATATCTTCTACCAGCTCAAAAGCTAAAATATCGTGCATTTCGGCATTAGCGCGGGCAAAACGCAAAATAATTTTCTCCTTTTCTTTATCTGTTAATGATTTTATGGTGGCCGTAAAAGCCGGACTAAGTTTGGGCATTATAATAGTAGCTGCTGCTGTAATTAGGTACGTAAAGTAGCATAAAAAACATTAAAAATCATCACGAAAAAGGAGTTAATCCGGTTTTATTTTTGTTCTGAAAAAGAAGAAAAACCGCAGAGAAAAGCCTGAAAGGTATTTTTTTTGATGTCGGAAAATCGCCCGTAAACAGAGCATAAAAGCAGGTTTATTTGTATCTTTGTTGTATGCCATTAATACAAACACAGCCCGGAATTTCTCCTTTTGAGGTCGGATTGCTGGAAGAAGAACTCTCCGATATTAACAAGCTCGTGGTTTACAACGACGATGTAAATACCTTCGATTTTGTGATAGATACACTCGTTAAAGTTTGCCGCCACTCTAAAGAGCAGGCCGAGCAATGCACCTTGCTTATTCATTACAAAGGCAAATGCATTGTGCGCGAAGGAAGCTACACAGATCTGTTGCCTATGTGCTCGGCCATTCACGACCGGGGTATCTCTGCGGATATTGAATAAACCGCTCCTGCAACGGAGTATTACGTTTTTTACATGATCTATCCGTCTAAGCTGATTGAGGAGGCAGTAGAAGAATTTGCCAAACTGCCCGGAATCGGCCGTAAAACCGCTTTGCGTTTGGTATTGCACCTGCTGCGCCAAAACCCCGAGCAAACCGAACAACTCAGCGATGCCCTTACGCGCATGCGCAACCAGGTTACCTATTGCCGCACCTGCCATAATATTTCCGATTCTGAAGAGTGTAATATTTGCGCCAGCCCGTTGCGCGAGCAAACCCAGGTGTGTGTAGTAAGCGACACGCGCGATGTAATTGCCATAGAAAACACCGGCCAATATAAAGGTTTGTACCACGTACTGGGTGGCGTAATCAGCCCGATAGAAGGCATTGGCCCCTCCGATCTTACCATTAGCTCGCTTTTGGAAAGAATAAGCAACCAGCAAATAAAAGAAGTAATTCTGGCCATTAGCCCGACCATGGAAGGCGATACTACGTCTTTCTACATTACCCGCAAACTGAAAGACCTACCAATAAAAATCTCGTCTATCGCACGCGGCGTGCCGGTAGGCGGCGAGCTGGAATATACCGACGAAATTACTTTGGGAAGAAGTATTGTAGAAAGAACGCAATATGGCCGGTAAATCTTCCTGATAAATTTAACTATACTTTAAACGGCCATAAAGTGTGCATTATGTTCAGAACCGGCTATCTGGCTATGCCAGTAGTTTAATCTGCCGCAGGCTCCTTATTCTCCCCCTCTCACTTTGGAGAGGGGGCTGGGGGGTGAGGTTTTTGGGTTGCAATATTTGCACAGCTTTTGGCGGTGCGAAGTACAAAAAGCAGCTCTAAAGGCTGCTTTTTTGGTGCTTGCAGCCTATATATGGCGCTCGCATTTTCCTTTCTGGCCAAATACTGTTTTCTTTGATGTTTGGTTAGCCATCGCACCCTTTGAAGAAGCTTTCTGTCATCATCGTAAATTACAATGTTTGCTACTTCCTGGAGCAAACTTTGCTATCTGTCAGAAAAGCGATACAAAACCTTGACGTGGAGGTTTGGGTGGTGGACAACAACTCCCGCGACGGCTCGGTGCAAATGGTGCGCGAGAAATTCCCGGAAGTAAACCTGATCGCCAATACCGGTAATCCAGGTTTCTCGAAAGCCAATAACCAGGCAATTCGTCTTTCCAACTCTGAGTATGTGCTGCTGCTCAATCCCGATACAGTTGTAGAAGAAAATACCTTTCTTACCTGTTGCAAATTCATGGACGAGCACCCTGATTGCGGAGGTTTGGGCGTGAAAATGATCGATGGAAAAGGGATTTTTCTGCCGGAAAGCAAACGCGGTTTGCCAACCCCGTGGGTGGCTTTTTATAAGATCTTCGGCCTTTCTACTTTCTTCAAAAACTCGCCAAGATTTGGTAAGTATCATCTTAGTTATTTATCGAAAGAAGAGCGCCACGAGATAGAAGTTTTGTCAGGTGCTTTTATGCTGATGCGCAAGGATGCGCTGGACAAGGTGGGCCTTTTGGACGAGGACTTTTTTATGTACGGCGAGGACATCGACCTTTCGTACCGGATCATAAAGGGCGGCTACAAAAATTATTACATTCCTGATACTAAAATAATTCACTACAAAGGCGAGAGTACCAAAAAAGGCAGCCTGAATTATGTGTTTGTGTTTTATCAGGCCATGATCATTTTTGCCAACAAACACTTTAAAAGCAACCAGGCCGGGCTGTACAATTTGTTGATTAAACTGGCTGTGTAC
>JAFADQ010000044.1 GCA_023424725.1 Bacteroidota bacterium | reverse complement strand
TACCGCGGCCATACACCAAGAAGGTATCTTCTTTATCTGTTTCCTGAACACGAAGAGCCAGGTTTTTTTCTATTTCTTTAAACAAGCGCTCGCGCAGGTGGCGCGATGTTACAAACTTGCCTTCTTTACCAAAAAACGGAGAGTTATTAATGGTGAAAAGCATGTTCATGGTAGGCTCGTCTATAGAAATACGCTCCAGCGGCTCCGGGTTTTCGGCATCGGCAACGGTATCGCCAATATCAAAACCTTCGAGACCGGTAATAGCACAAATTTCGCCGGAGCTAACGCTTTCTACTTTTTTCTTTCCAAGACCTTCAAAAACCTGAAGCTCTTTAATTTTCATTTTCTTGATAGAACCGTCGGCTTTGCACAAGGCTACGTTCATGCCTTCGGTAAGAGTACCACGATGAACGCGACCGATAGCGATACGGCCAACAAAAGAGCTGTAATCTAAAGAAGTGATCTGCATTTGGGCGCTTCCTTCGCGCTGTGGAGCGGCCGGAATAGCTTCTATTACCGCATCGAGAAGAGGAGTGATGCTATCGGTTTTTGTGCGCCAGTCGGTGCTCATCCAGCCTTGCTTAGACGATCCGTAAAGGGTCACGAAATCCAGTTGGTCTTCCGATGCGCCAAGGTTAAACATCAGGTCGAAAACCTGCTCGTGCACCTCGTCGGGGCGGCAGTTTTCTTTGTCTACCTTGTTTACAACTACAATTGGCTTCAGGCCCAGGTCTATAGCCTTGCCCAGAACGAAACGGGTTTGTGGCATAGCGCCCTCAAAGGCATCTACCAGCAACAGCACGCCGTCGGCCATTTTCAATACACGCTCTACTTCGCCGCCAAAGTCGGCGTGACCGGGAGTATCGATAATATTAATTTTAACGTCTTTGTAGCGAACAGATACGTTCTTGCTAACGATGGTAATTCCACGTTCACGCTCCAGATCATTATTGTCCAGTATCAGATCTTCGAAGTGCTGATGCTCGGCGAAAATTTTAGAAGCGTGGATGATCTTATCAACCAATGTAGTTTTGCCGTGGTCAACGTGGGCAATAATCGCGATATTGCGGATACTCTGCATGTATAGGGTTTTTCAGGGCGCAAAGGTACAAAATTTTATGGCCAATCGGAAAAAAGCCCTGTTTTTTGATAATTATTGTCTTCCGGGGAGCTGGCTTGTTCTCAACACAGGCTAATGAAATAATGTTCCGCGTATCGGAAACGAATATTTAACCTCTACGTACTACACCCTTGTGGCCAATGTGCTGCCATGTTTTAAAGCAAAGCCTTTACGTTTTTTTGTATCATGAAAAAGAAAAAATTAGATTATCCGGTGGTGAGCTTAACCACTTTTCCGATGGTGTTTTTTATGACTCTGGTAATGGTTGCCTGCGGAACCGGAGGTGGCATGGGCGATGGAAAAAAAGATAATAACCTGCAGGGCGATACTCCCGGCACCGGGTCTTTCGCTTCTACTTATTTCGAAGATGCTTCTCAGCCATATAATCCAAACCCAAAATCTACCAGTAATGCCGGCGGAGCGCTGGCCGGGCAAGTAGTGCAGGTAGACAGCACCGAAGCTAGAGGTAATAGCCGCTGGACAGAAAACGGCGATGCCGGAGCTACCGTGCAGCCAAGCAAAACGGGTAGCGGTTCTATAGTATCGGCAACCGGCGGCTCAAGATTAGATAAAACAGCCGGTTTGCGTACACGCTACTCACTTATTGGAAGTAAAGAAAACAACAGAAGCCGGGTTGGCCAGTCGTTACGCGCCGACAATCCTGCGCGAGAGAATGAAGAAGTTTTCGCTCCCTGATTAATCAATAATTAACCTAAGCAACACATACTATTATGCCAGCACAATCGTCTACAGAATATATCCAAGAAACATCTAAGCTTATAATGGAGGCATTTTGCCACTTCGGCATAGAAGCCGGGCAGGTATTAGCGTACAACGATCTGTTTCCGTTTCTGGACGGAAAAGACAGCCATTACCGCGACTGGATGCGCGATGCCGAGCAGGTTTTGCGCGACGAAGGCTACACAAACCCGGATGCCTCCGGCATAATGCTAACCGAAGTTGGTCACAAAGCTTTGTATAATAATAATAGCTAAAAATATATAAATGTTAGTGGTTAACGGCCTATAAATTGGTGCCCGCAGCCCTGTAACATAAACACGGAACGAATATTGTTTAGCTGCCGGAGCCTGAATTATCAGGTCTCCGGCAGCTTTTTTTTAGAATTAGAATAAGAAATAAACTTTTTGCCAAACCTGCAAAGGCCATTTTGATAGGCGCCAGTACCCAAAAAAGTAAATATTTTTTATTTTATATGTAATCGTTTTTTTGGCGGCGGCGTATACTATTTCAGAAACAGAAGTTAACGTTATGCGCAGGATTTTATTCTTTTTATCGATTACTTTTTTTGTTTCTGCTGCACAGGTAAATGCGCAGCAAAAAAGCGCCGCAACCACTGTTAAACAAGGCGTTTACCGCGATGGTGTAGCCCGGCTTAACGGCGAGATGGTTTTGCTGCGAAACGGCCAGGCCGAACCTCTTGCCAAAACAGTTACCCTGCCAGACGGAACAACCGTTAGCGCCGATGGAAAAGTAACTTCTGCAGACGGAAAAACCAGCATGTTAAAAGAGGGCATGGCAGTAAACCAGCAGGGGCGCATCGTAATTTTTAAAGACGATATGTTTATGCCTGAGCAAATAAGAAGAACTGCGCAAGGCCACTACCAGGAAACAGAAATAATAGAGCAACCCGATACCATTATTATCCGGAAGAAATAAGCAAGTTTAATTCAGACAATTTCGGTACATCCAAACAAAAATATTATGTTAGAAAAACTTGTAACTGTACGCACGCTCATGTTTTCCGCCATTGCCGCGCTTGGTTTTAGTGTAACCGGTTGCGATTTTGGCAACAAAACAGATTCTACCCACGAAACAGAAGCACAAGAAGGCACTATTCAGGAAGGAGATAACCAGGATGATTACACAGATTCTGCAGCCGACACCGCAGAGCTGGATACATTCAGATAGTATCTTTTACTATAATTCTCGCGCCTTGATTTCTGAAATCACTATAGTAAACAGTGCGGCGGTTTTGCTTAAGCCTTTCTTTTTTCTGTTGAAGGTGGCCGTGCTTATGGCCTTTTTGTTGCTGGGAAAATTCGCGAAAGAGCAAAAATCAGAAGCTGCCGTTGCTGAATCGGCCGAATTACCAGCAAATCAGCCCGAAATAATCAGTACCCGGCAAGCGGTATATTTGCCTTTTGTTAGTAAAAATGCTGATAAGGGGTTGCGATAAAATATTGCCTGATGGCCTTGTTTTTGCCCTTCGCAGCCAGGTTTTTATATTAACCAACCTTGTTTGCAACCTTTATTGCCTGATTGCGATATAGCAAAATAAAATAATAACCGGGCACACCACATTACCTTTTTCAACACATGGATCAGATCCTTCAGAATTTAAAGAAAACCATTTTTAAAGTTGCCGAGCACGAAG
>JAFADQ010000355.1 GCA_023424725.1 Bacteroidota bacterium | reverse complement strand
CCGCAGGGTGCCCTTTCATTACAATTCTACCACTTTAACCAAACCGGCGCCAAACCAGAATCACTACTTTTGGGGATGCCGTTTGGCTGAATCAGGCGATGCGGCGGGCCTGCCAATTGTTGCAACTTTGCAACGAACCCCACCCCTGGTTTATTCCGGATAACAGGCAAACAAAACCAAAGCCTGTACTGAAATTTTATGCGCTGTTTGCATAACTCTACCATACGCCAGCAACCAGTAATAATTAGTTAACGATAGGCAGGTAAATAGGCGATTTAATAGGAAAGGTAACTGTTAGCTCGAGCCATAACTCACGTTTTTTATAGTGGGTTATGGCTTTTTAAAGGCCTGAAAGTTCTGAAATACCCTATGAATTAAAAGCAATTAGCAACAATAAAAGATGTATAGTTTCAGGTTATTTTATAACTTCACAACAAAACATAAGAAACAACCTGCGTTGATGCTAATATAGGTTATGCCTTCCCCCTTTTTATTTCACTCTGGATTAAATTATAAACAGAAGTTTTACCAAACCAAAACCGAACATGAACACATTTGAAACAACAGATTTAACAGCAACTAATGCGACAGCCTGCACTGGCGGCACCTATAACGATGGAAACCACGAGCTTACTGCCCGCATAGACCTGCAAAAAAATGGCGATTATATAGTAACGGCTACACTTTTAAAACCCAATACAGGCGGATTAACTTTAGTTAGTAACCACGTTCACATATTCCCCGACCCTGCAACCTCTTCCTGTAACGGCGAAGTAATTAGAGTGCGGGAAATAGTATTTGCCAATACAGATGCGGGAAATCTTAAGCAGGAAATCACCATTCATCAGCATGAAATACAGGAAGAGGAAATTGTAACAGTGGTGATAGATCTAAATCCAATATTGCCCCGCAAACCAAAGGTGTGCATTATCAGGCCGGGCGGCGCAACTACTCCATCGGGCCTTGTGCAATCACCATCATTATAAACCCAACAAACAGGTTTTACAGCAAGGGCTGTTAGCGAAACGGTTTGTTCCTGGCACCCCATTTTTGCCCATTGCAGGTGTTTTTTTCTGTTGCTTAATGCCGTAATACATCGATAATAATTTTTTTGTTGATGTTAAGGCTGCCTAACACCTGTAAGTAATTGTTTCAATATGTTACTACCCATTAAGCGCCAAAATATTATAGCATGCCTTTGTATTCTGGCTCTGCTTTGGTGTAGTGCGCATAGCCCTTTGTTTGCGCAAACCTCTCCCGATACCGCCACCATAAACCGGCTATTGCAGCAGGCCGATAATGAGTTTAAGAACAATAATAAACCGCCAGGCACAACTGTGCGGCAAGCGCTAAAGCTCGCGCAAAATGCTAATTACAGCATGGGCGAGGCAAAAGCATACCGTATTTTAGGCAGCATGGCGGCGCAAAACCATCCCGATTCGGCCGGAATATATTACCGCGAAGCACTTGCGATTTATACCCGGCAAGAGCTTTGGGAAGAGGAGGCAGAAGTAGTTAGCCTGATGGCGGGTTTAGAAATAAAGCGCACCAACCCGCACAAGGCCTTACAGCTGTTGCTTACCAAACTTGCCGAATACGAAAAAACCGGAAAAGAAGAAGGAATTGGCCAACTTTGCATTACTCTTGGCGATACGTACCATCATTTATATAACCGGGAAGGCGGCCGGGAATACGAACTCCGGCACCAGGAAGAACTTTTGGCAAAGGCCCGGCAATATTACGCGCGGGCGCTTGCAATTTCCGGGAAATACAACAACCCAGAAAAAGCAGCGGAGGCTGCCCACGCGCTGGCCAATTTGCACCTCGAAAACGGCGAAACAGATCTGGCAGCCGGTTACTACCAGCAGGTTGTAGCTGCTTACCAAAGCCAGAAAAACCTGCCAGGAATGGCGTATACCTACACTAACCTAAGCAGGCTAAAATTTTTGCAAGGAAACGAAAAAGAAGGCCTTGAGTTAACCAAAAAAGCAATAAATCTTTATCTGCAAACAGGCGACACTTTTGGCCACTCGGCCGCCTTAAATAACCTGGGAGCATATTACACTGAAAAAGGCGACCAGCAAACGGCGCTTGGTTACTACCTGCAGGCGCTGGAACTTGCAAAAAAATCCGGAAGGTTAGATATGCATCAGGATGTAGCCGGAAACCTCTACTGGGCTTACAAAGACCTGAACCAGCCAGCCAAAGCCCTTGAGTTTTACGAGCTGTACTCTACCCTGGACGACTCTATATTTAACCTCTCCCGCGCGCAGCAAATAGCAGAATTGCAGGAAAAGTACGAAACCGAAAAAAAGCAGCGCCAGATAGAACTCCTCAACAAAGATAAAGAACTGCAGCAGGCCAATATTTCGCGGCGAACCTGGGAACGCAACGCTACCATTGCCGGCCTGTTTTTTACATTGCTACTCGCTTATTTTATTATCCGTAATATACGCCAGCGCCAGAAAGCAACCGCCCTGCTGGCAGCAAAAAACGAGGAGCTTAACCGCAACCGCATACAGGAGCTGCTGCGCGAGCAGGAACTGGCCTCGGTTCACGGTATTTTGCAGGGCCAGGAAGCAGAACGAAAGCGTATAGCCCAGGATCTGCACGACAGGCTGGGAAGTTTGCTGGCCACCGTAAAATTGCATTTCCAGATAGCCAAAACCGAAGAGCAACGCCAAACTGCCAACGCCCTTATGGACGATGCCTGCCAGGAAGTACGCCAGATAGCGCACAATATGGTATCGGGTGTGCTGATGAAATTTGGGTTGGTGGCAGCCCTGAAAGACCTGGCCCAGGCTATAAACGCCACCGGCAAAGTGCACATACAAACCATGGCGCACGGCCTTAACCAGCGCCTGCCCGGCAACAGCGAGATAGAGATTTACCGCATAGTGCAGGAGTTGGTTAGCAACGCGCTTAAACATGCCGGCGCCAAAGAAATAACCGTGCAGCTAAACAAACGCGGCAACCTGCTTAACCTGATGGTAGAAGACGACGGCAAGGGCTTTACACCTGCAAAGGCCAAAAACCAGGGCGGTATGGGGCTACAGGGCGTGCAGAGCCGCGTAAACCAACTGCACGGCGAACTTAGCATAGACTCCAGCCCAGGGCGCGGCGCCACCATTCTGATAGAAATTCCGCTTGACCTTACCGACCCTTTGTCGCCGGAAACAACCCCTCAAAAGCAAGAAAACCATGATCCGATTGCTGCTGGCTGACGACCACCTTCTTTTCCTCGACGGCCTGGGCTCGCTCTTCGCCGACGAAACCGATATCGCCATTACCGGCAAGGCAACCAACGGCCGCGAAGTGCTGCGCCTGCTGAAAGAGCACAAAACCGACCTGGTATTGCTGGATGTAAACATGCCCGTGATGGATGGCCTCGAAACCACTGTGCAGGCCAAGGCGCTTTATCCGGACCTGAAGATCCTGATCCTGACGATGTACAACACACACGAATTTATCTCTAACCTGGTAAAAGCGGGCGCCGATGGCTACATACTAAAAAACACCGGTAAAGAAGAACTGCTGAAAGCCGTGCGGCAGGTAGTGCGCGGCGAAAACTACTTTAGCACCGCCGTAACCACCACGCTGGTAAGCGGCATCCGCAGCACCGGCACAACCGAGGAAGAAGTACCCCTCTCGAAGCGCGAAATAGAGGTGCTTAAACTGATCTCGCAGGAATTTACCACCCACGAAATAGCCGACAAACTTTTTCTGAGCGCCCACACCATCGATACCCACCGCAAAAACCTGCTCAGCAAGCTAAACGTGAAAAACACCGCCGGCCTGGTACGCTACGCCATCACCAAGGGCCTCGGCTAAGATTTAATGCCCCACCCCTTTAGGGCGACCCACCCCGCCCTTTCGGAGCGCCCTGTCTTGCAAAAGGCAGGGGCCGCTCCGATAAATTTATTGATTGGTTTATCAACAACCCCGGCACTCCGTGCCACATCATTTCTCCTGCTCGCTATTCCGGCCAGGCAAATTCAAACGCACACAACAAACCTAAATCCTACCAAATTAAATCGCCCAAGCCAAATCAGCGCGCCACTCCCCTCCTTATCCAAGGAGGGGTGCCCCGAAGGGGCGGGGTGGTTGACCACTAAACCATCTCCTATTTGGCTGAACCTTTGATTCATTTGATTCTGTTGAAAGACTATGATTTTCTCTTTCTTTCATAACCCATCACACCTTCACAGCCTATCACAAAAATCAAACAAACCAAAGTTCAGATAATCCAGGCAACGAGACAACAAAAACATCGCTCTTATTACAACTTACTTGTTACTTTATTCCAATCTCAACCCACTTTCTTACCTTTAGCACACCAGGCTGGAGCCTGGCGATCCGGACCGCCAGGCTCCAGCCTGGTACCACACACCAAACCACCACATGAAACCCCTACTCCTCTTCTCTCTTCTCTTCCTCACCACCACCGCCTTTTCGCAAGGCATGAAAAAACCTTCACAGGCCGAGATAGCCACCCTGCCGGCATGGGCGCAGGAAATGTATAAAGAAGCCCCGAACCTGTTTACGGTTGATAGTCTTTACTCCGCTTACCACCGCGAGCACAAGTTCCAGAAGTCGTTCCACACGCAGTACTACAAGCGCTGGAGAAGAGCTGCGGTAGATCAGGTAGACAGCAAAGGCAACATACACAAACCCACCGCAGAGCAACTGGCGCAGCTCGACCAGAAAATGAAAGCCACGACAGCAAGCGCTAACACAACCAACCGCCGGCAACTTAC
>JAFADQ010000340.1 GCA_023424725.1 Bacteroidota bacterium | reverse complement strand
GGGCAGGCTTACCGCATCGCGCACCATGGGTATAAGCACTAAGGTGGTGGTTTCTTCGCGGCCATTGTGGCCTCCGGCTTCAAAACCTTCGGCTACAAGGGCATCTACGCCGGCTTCTTCGCACTTTTTGGCAAATTTAACGTTGCTTACCACGTGGGCTACTTTTATGCCATGGTTTTGCAAATGATGGGTCCAGGTTTTGGGGTTTCCGGCAGAGGTAAAAACAATGGGTACTTTTTCCTCAACAATTACCTGCATTAGCTGGTCTATATCGGGGTACAGCAAAGGCACGTTTACGCCAAACGGTTTATCTGTAGCGGCTTTGCACTTTTGTATGTGCTGGCGCAGCACGTCGGGGTACATGCTTCCGGCGCCAATTAAGCCCAGCCCGCCGGCATTGCTCACCGCCGAGGCAAGTTCCCAGCCCGAGCACCAGATCATGCCGGCCTGAATGATGGGGTATTGTATGTTGAAAAGTGAGGTTATGCGGTTCATGTTTTGTTATTGATTCTGAATTAATATTGCTGATCAACAGGCAACTTCTTTGGCTTTAGATTACTATTTGCAGTTAACCCGGACCTGTCATTGCGAGCCATAGCGCGGCAATCGGGTTGTTTGCAGCACTTAGTTTGTTATGCGTGTTTTTTTTGCTTTTGCAGGGTTAGTTGCTGGTTTATTCCCTCGCTATTCACCAGATTGCCACGCTATCGCTCGCAATGACAATTTAATTTGAAACGACAGTGCTGCGGCCATGCTGTGAGAGGTTGATTCTGATGCAAAAGTTAAAGGTATTTTTTGTTCCAATACCCAATACCCACTACCAATACCTACTACCAAAACCTACTTCCCGAAATTTATCTCTGTATTATCGCCGATATTTAAGCTCTGCGAAAGGCCGCGCAAAGAGGCGTCGGAGCCGATAATGGAGTGGTGCAAAACGGCCGAAACGATCTCGGAATAAGAACCGATGATGCAGTCGTTGAGGATAGAATAATCTACGATGGTGTTGTCGGCGATGGCGACGTTGGGGCCGATAATGGAGTTGCTTATTTTGCAGCCGCGGCCAATGTAAACCGGCGGGATAATGATGGTGCTGGGGTATTTGCTGTAATCGGCGGTTTTAAACTCGTGGCGGTTTAGCAGCGTGGTATTGGCGGCCAGCAGGGTTTCTTTTTTGCCGCAGTCGAACCAGTTGTCTACCATATAGGTACGCATTTTTTCGCCTTTGTTTATCATCACCATCAGCGCGTCGGTAAGGTAAAACTCGTTATTGTTGCGCACATCGTTGCGTATTAATTCTTCTAAAGACTCGGCCAGCAATTCCGGCGATTTTATAAAGTACAAGCCCACCATTCCGAAATTAGACTTAGGAATTTTAGGCTTCTCTATCACTTTTTGCACAAAGCCGTCCTGGTCCATTTCTACCACACCAAACAGCGATGGTTTTTCTACTTTCTTTATTCCCAGCAGCGAATATTCAGATTGCACCACTTCTTTCAGGTTGGCATCTACAATGGTATCGCCTAAAATTATAAGTATTTCCGATTCGTTCCGGAACTGTTCGCGCGCGATCCAGAGGGCGTGTGCACTGCCTTCGCGGGGTTCCTGCACAATAAAAGTGGCCTGTATGTGGTGGTATTCCGACTTTACATAACTCTCTATTTTATCGCCCAGGTAGCCTATAATAAACACGAAATCATCTACGCCCGCGCCCAGCAAACTTTCAATAATATGGCCCAGAATGGTGTTTCCGGCCAATGGCACCAACGATTTTGGCTGAGTATGTGTGTGTGGCCGCAGCCTAGACCCGATTCCGGCAACAGGTATTATGGCTTTCATAAGAAAATTAATAAGATGGCAATATACGAAATAGCTCTTTGTCTGAATTTGGATTTTTGGGATCAAATAGATTTTCCGGATATGAAGATGTGAGCTATACGCTGCAAAATCTTCCTTATCCTGGACTTCTGTAAATCCTGATTCAGATAAATATTTGTATGCCCATGCCACAAAACTCTGCCTCTCCAGGCACAAAGCCTAATTTCTAAGATTATGCTTTCATTGCGCAGCCTTTTATCCGGCAAATCCAATAAATCGAATAAATCCAAATTCAGACAATCTTACCCTGCAACGGCCAGAAAAATGCCCGCTGCAGCCCAAACCGGCTTATGTTATGTTAAGTTTTGGCCAAAAAGCTTTTCTACAACAGAAAAACGCTATATTCGTATAAGTTCCGGTGCAAAAGGGCTTGATTTCCCTTTTTACGGCGCTATTTTACTTTATACTTATCTTTAATCTACAATGAAAAAATCTCTCCTTTACCTGTTTGGCTTTATCATTCTTATATCGCAAAGTTCGTGTGGCTACAACCAGATGGTAACCCTGGACGAGCAGGTGGGCAGCTCATGGGCGCAGGTGCAAAATGCGTATCAGCGACGCGCCGATCTGATTCCGAACCTGGTAAATACGGTAAAAGGCGCCGCGAATTTCGAGAAAGAAACACTTACAGCCGTTATAGAAGCGCGGGCCAAGGCTACTTCTATGCAAATTAGTCCCGAAAATCTTACTCCCGAAAACATAGAGCGTTTTCAGCAGGCGCAAGGGCAGCTTAGCGGTGCGCTTTCGCGGTTAATGGTTACGGTAGAGCAATACCCGGAGCTAAAAGCCAACCAGAACTTCCTGGAACTGCAATCGCAGCTGGAGGGTACCGAAAACCGCATTTCTGTAGAACGGCGCAACTTTAACACCGCCGTGCAGCAATACAATTCCTACATCAGGGCATTCCCTCGCAACCTATATGCCGGCTGGTTCGATTTCGAGCGTAAAGGTTATTTCGAAGCCGATGCAGGAGCCCAGAACGCCCCAACGGTACAGTTTTAAATGTTAGGTTGAAGAACTGAAGGTTGAAGTTTGAAGAAAGTTTCTTCGTCTTCAATCTTCAGCTCTTCAACCTTCAACCTTCTTTTTACATGCCCCAAAACCTGTTTACCGAAGCCGAAGAACAACAGCTTGTAGAGGCCATACAAAAAGCCGAGGAGCAAACATCCGGCGAAATAAAGCTGCACATAGAAAAAACCTGCAAGAAAGAAGATGTGCTGGAGCGAGCCGTAGAAGTGTTTGGCCTGTTGCACATGCACCAAACCTTGCAGCGCAACGGCGTGCTGTTTTATGTGGCGTACGAATCGCATAAATTTGCTGTGATAGGCGATGAAGGAATTAACGACGTGGTGCCCGAAAATTTTTGGGATAACGTGAAAGAAACCGTGCTTAGCCACTTTAAAGAAGGAAAATATGCCGAAGGGTTGTCGCTTGGGATATTGATGGCCGGCGATCAGCTAAAAAATTATTTCCCATACGACGACAAAGGCGACCTGAACGAACTCCCGGATGACATATCTTACGGAAACCCCGACCCGAAATAAGCTGGTTGGGCTGCTGTGCTGCCTTTTTTGGCTCTTGCAGCTTCCTGCACTGGCGCAGAACTTGCCGCCGCGCCCCAACCCGCCAAAGTTGGTAAACGACCTGGGCCAGATGCTGCAGCCACAAGAAATACAGGCGTTAGAGCGCAAACTGGTGGCTTATAACGACAGCACCTCTACCCAAATTGCCGTTGTAACCGTGCCCGATCTTAACGGATATGATATTTCTGATTATGCCTTTAAACTTGGCGATGCCTGGGGCATAGGCTCCCAAAAAAACAACGGTGTGCTGCTGCTTATTTCCCGCGACGACCGCAAGATCTGGATCGCGACCGGCTACGGCATGGAGGCTTTTTTAACCGATGCGCTTACAAAACGCGTGATAGAGAACGTTATTAAACCCAACTTTAAACGCGATAATTATTATGGTGGCATAGATCAGGGCACCGACGCTATTATACAAATTGCCAGCGGCCAGTACAAAGCACCTCCGCGCGATCATCAGGGCAATAGCCAGGGCCTGCCTTGGTGGAGCATCATCGTCATGATTTTGTTGATTCTCTGGTTCCTGAACCGTATTAACAAAGGCGGCGGTGGCAAAACTATTGGCGGCCGCAGAAGCAGAGGTTTTGGCGGTCCGGTTTTCTTTCCGATGGGCGGAGGTATGTTTGGCGGCGGCGGAGGCGGTTTCGGTGGCGGAGGCGGCGGTGGTTTCGGCGGATTTGGAGGCGGAAGCTTTGGCGGAGGCGGCGCCGGCGGAAGCTGGTAAAAATACATCACAAAAAAACAACAAAAAGGCCGCCGAACTTTGTTTTAGCGGTCTTTTTGTTGTAATATAAGGTCATGAAAAGAATCTTGAAAATAAATATTCGATTCTGGTTAACGAAAGGCACCTAAACTGCGTCTTATATATTATATAACAAGATACATGGCAGGCTGCGGCAAAAAGAGAGATGAATACGCATAAATTAATATCGTTAGGGTTGGTGTTGCCCATGGCATGCCTGCAACTCTCGTGCAGCAACCCCGAGTTTGATAACGATATTCCGCAGAATTTTTCTAACGACCCGGTAAAACAAGTGGCCGGCACTTTCGATAACCTCAACATCACCGAAAAATCTATAGGCAAAGCCATTATCGGCATGTCGCTTGACGAGCTGCGGCAGGTTTATTCAGATTGCACTTTCGAGGAGCGCCCCGTGCACGAATACGGCATAGACGGCGAGAGCAATGGCTTGCTGGTAATTCGTGGCTCGAAACCATTTTTGTTTGCCTGGACCAACGACGGCGAAGACCGCATAAAAGGCCTCGTGGCCATTGCCGATAACCTTAGCACGCCCAACGGTTACAAAGTGGGCATGACCTCGGGCGAAATCCTGCAGAAATGCCCGCAATGCTATGTGTCGCCGGATATGTTAGATTCGCGGATTGAGTACGTTCCGCTTCCCGGCAAAGAAATACGGCTGGAGTTTCTTACCACAGATTCTACCCGCATAGGCCACTAC
>JAFADQ010000294.1 GCA_023424725.1 Bacteroidota bacterium | reverse complement strand
GAGTTTGTTGTTACCCTGCAAAACGATACCGCCGAACTAAGCTACTCCCGCCCCCGCGAAGACGTAATCGATTTTCAGCACACCTTCGTTCCCGAATCTTTTCAGGGCAAAGGCATTGGCTCTAAATTAATAAAACACGGCCTTGGCTACGCCCGCAGCAACAACCTGAAAGTAGTTGCCACCTGCGATGCCGTGCAATCTTACCTCGATAAAAACCCTTCCGAAAAAGACCTGCTGCTGTAGTGCATGCTAAACCTGCGGGCGCCAAAAACAGGGCCGTTTAAAACAAAATAAAAGGTTAAAATTGGGGGTTGCCTGCGGCCGCGCTATTCGCTGCAATCTTTTGTGCTTTAGCCGTGCAGCCCGGCTGTGCAGTGTGGCATAAGTAAGCTGCAACACCCAAAAAAATGGCCGCTACAGCACAAAAGTATTTCCGCTGCTATCGCTAACCCGGCGCCGCGCTGCCCAACTTCCGGCCATTACCGCCGTATGCCATCTGCAGGCAATTTGTAAACTAAACCCAATGGAAAAAGGAACTAGATCAGTAGTAAAAGAGGCCATTCCGGAAGCGGTGCGGAGCGGACGCGGCAATGCAGAGTTTACCGTATCGGAAGGAGTAACCGGCCAGCGCCACATTTTTGTAAACCTGTATTTTATAGAAGATATTGAGGCCGCCGACGGATCGTGGGTGTTGGTAGATGCCGGCCTGGCAGGCCACAAATCTCACATTAAAAAATTTGCCGCAAAGCATTTTGGCCCCAACTCTAAACCCAAAGCCATTTTGCTCACGCATGGCCATTTCGATCACATAGGCGCGCTGCAAGACCTTGCCCGCGAGTGGAATGTGCCTGTTTTCGCGCACCCGCTCGAGCTGCCTTACCTCACCGGCAAATCGCATTATCCGCCAGCAGACCCAACCGTTGGCGGCGGCGGCATGGCGCGTATGTCGTTTCTATACCCCACCAACCCAATAAATATATCTGGTCATCTTAAGATATTGCCCCAAGACGGCTCGGTGCCCGGCTTAACCGGTTGGCGTTGGTTTCATACGCCGGGCCACTCTCCGGGGCACGTTTCTTTTTTCCGCGAAAGCGACCGTACCCTTATTTCCGGCGACGCTTTTGTATCTACCAACCAGGCATCGGTAATATCAGTAGCCACCCAGCGCGAAGAAATTACGGGTCCGCCGCCGTATTTAACTACCGATTGGGAAGCCGCGCGCGAATCGGTGGTGGTGCTGGCAGCGCTGGAGCCAGAACACGCCGGAACCGGCCATGGCAAACCCCTGCACGGCAATTACCTTAAAAAAGGCCTGCGCCTGGTAGCCGATAATTTTAACACCATCAGCAAACCAACAGACGGGCGCTACGTGCGGCAGCCAGCCCTAACAAACGAAGAGGGAATAGTGAAATTACCGCCATCGGTGCCCGATATGTTTATGCGCGCGGTGGCTACTGTAGGCCTTACGTTGGTGGTGGGCACGGCGCTGGGAGTTTCTTATTTCAAGAAATACAAAAAGCAAAAAACAAAAGCCCGCACAGAAGGCGGCCACGGCCCCCGGTACGATTTGCCGTAAAAACAAAGGCTCTGCGTTAGTGCGCGGAGCCTTTGTTTTGTGTGCCCGCAGGTATTTTTGGCAATGGCGAAAGTGTACAAATTGTCAGGTGTGCGGCCTGGCGTGTTTTTTGTATATTCGGCATAGAAAACAGCACAGCCCCGCGATGCGATTTTTATCTTTTTCTTTTTTTTGTTTCCTCCTGCTAATTTGCTCAGGCGCCTTCGCGCAAAACAGGCAAGCCGATCTTTCTGACAAGCAAAAGCGATGCTTCTCTAATAAATGCGCATCGCTCGGGCTTCAGAATCCGCAGTTTTTTTATCAATACCAGATCAACATAAACAAAACCAGCGAGTTTAAAAAGAATGGTGTAGACCTGTATGCCATGAGCCGACGCTGGAACGGTTTTATGCCCCTGGAAAATGTACTGCTGGTGCCCTACGTACTGAAAGGCCGCGTAGTAGGCATGGAAGATGCGCCCGCAACTTTCGGGCAGTTTAAGGTAGTGTATACCGTGGCTGTAGAAAACACTATTGCCGGCGATAAATTGCCTTCTAAAATAGAAGTGTACAGCCGTAGCAGCTCAGGCAATAATTTCTTTTTTAACTTTAACAACGAGCCGGTTTTGCAGCTGGGCGAAGAGGTGGTTTTGTATCTGAACCAAATGCAGTTTACTCCATATCAGCCCCGGCAAAGGAAACCGGGCGAGCCTCAGTTTGAAGACATTAGCATAACACCCTCTCAAAATCCGGAGCCGAAGCAGATCTTCACGGCTGCCCTGAAATTTACCGTAAAAAACAACCAGTTATTCGATGCCGCAAACCGGCCTTTCACCACGGTTGCCGAGTTCAGTAAAATGGCCGGAAAGATTTATAAGATAAACCAGCAAAAGAAATTTTTTAAGCGCAGTTATTGCTGAAAAACACAAAAAACGCCGGCATCTTTATATAGGTTGCACCGTAGTTTTAAATGCTCGGCGGCGGCTCTAAAATCCTTATCTTTGTGCTCTGATACCCACATTTTTAGCCCTTGCAGCCTACCGGGAACACAAAGCCCGCCGCAGTGGTTATTCCGGAAGATTACGTGCCATTTATGAACCTACAGTACTGCCCCAGCCTTACCGAATACAAGCGCCGCCTTACCCGCGAAGTAACCATAGGCGATGTGCCCATGGGCGCCCACCATCCTATAAGGGTGCAGAGCATGACTACTGTAGATACTATGGATACCATCGGTTCGGTCGAGCAAACCATACGCATGGTTGAGGCGGGTTGCGAGTACGTGCGCATAACCGCGCCAAGTGTTAAAGAAGCGCAGAACCTGGCCGAAATAAAGACTGAGCTTCGCCGGCGCGGCTACAACGTTCCGTTAATTGCCGATATCCATTTTACGCCAAACGCCGCCGAACTTGCCGCCCGTTTGGTAGAAAAAGTGCGCGTAAACCCCGGAAACTACGCCGATAAAAAGAAATTTGAAGTTCTGGAATATACAGATGTTACCTACCAGGCAGAAATAGACCGCATACGTAAACGGTTCGTTCCGCTGGTAAAGTTGTGCAAAGAGTACGGCACGGCCATGCGCATCGGCACCAATCACGGGTCGTTATCAGACCGCATTCTGAGCCGCTACGGAGATACGCCGCTGGGCATGGTAGAGAGCGCGCTGGAGTTTTTGCGCATCTGCGAAGACGAGAACTATTACAACATCGTGCTTAGCATGAAAGCCAGCAACACACAGGTAATGGTGCAGGCCTACAGGCTTTTAGTGCAGAAACTGGAAGAAGAAAAATTGCAGCCGTACCCTTTGCATTTGGGCGTAACCGAGGCCGGCGAGGCAGAAGACGGACGCATAAAATCGGCTGTTGGCATTGGCACTTTGCTGGAAGACGGCCTGGGCGATACCGTGCGCGTGTCGCTAACCGAAGCCCCCGAGTTTGAAGCGCCCGTTGCACGCGCCCTGATAAACCGCTATGCTGCGAGGGCCAAAAAAGCGGCTCCAATAAAGGAAATCTTTACCATTCCGATAAACCCGTTTCAATACCACCGCCGCGAAACCATAGAGGTGCACAACTTTGGCGGGCAAAACGTGCCACGGGTTATTGCCGATTTTAGCCGGGTTACAGACGTAAAATATGCCGACCTGAAATGCATAGGGCACCTGTACTCTATGTTGCTAGATAAGTTTAATATGAACGACCTGGGCGCCGATTACATTTACTCCGGAGCCAACCCGGTATCGTTTATGTTACCAAACGGACTGAAAGAAATTGCCGATTACGAAGCCTGGACCCAGGTAAGCAACCGCACCGACCTGCACCCGCTGTTTACTGCGGCCCAGTACAACAACAGCCTGCTAAAGCACGCGATGCTGAACTTTATCGGCCTAAGCCTTGCCGACCTTACTCCCGATTTGCTGGAAAAACTTCAGCAGGACCCAACCGCCGTGTTACTGCTCCATACCCAAAACGAGCACGCCATGCCGGAGCTGCGGCGGGCATTTTTTACCTTGTTAGAGCACAACGTAAAAAATCCGGTTATCATTAAAAGACAATATACCGGTTTAACAGACGAGCAAACGCAACTCTACGCATCTACAGATGTGGGCGGCTTGTTAATTGATGGTTTAGGCGACGGAATTTTGCTTTCTACAGAACTGCTTCCGCAAATGGAAAAGCCGCAGTTGCTGCAGCAGATTGATAGCTACAACAAATTATCGTTCGGGATTTTGCAGGCGGCACGCACCCGCATGAGCAAAACCGAATACATTAGTTGCCCGAGCTGCGGCCGCACCCTGTTCGATCTGCAGGAAACCACCGCCATGATACGCAAACGCACCGACCACCTGAAAGGCGTAAAAATAGGTATTATGGGATGTATCGTGAACGGGCCAGGAGAAATGGCCGATGCCGATTACGGTTATGTGGGCGTTGGAAAAGACAAGATCGCGCTTTACCGCGGCCAAACCGTTATAAAAAAAGCCGTACCTGCCGACCGCGCCGTAGATGAGCTGATAGAATTAATAAAAGAAGACAGCCGCTGGACCGAACCCGTTCTGGCGGAAGACGAAGTGCAGGGGTAATAAACCTTAAATTTTAAAACAATGAATAATTTTTTCGGACTGGGAGAAGTAGCTTCTTATTTCTTCCGCAAAAAGGACCCAAACAGGCCAACAAATTTCAGCCTGCGGTCTATGCATTTTGTCAACAAGCTTTCTATGGCCATCTTTCTGGTTTGTTTAATCGTGATGGCGGTAAGATTATTTACCCGCTAATTTCTTTGCACCACCATGCTCGGGGCCGGTCTGCTAAGCTCTTGCCTGGTTATCTGCTTTACAGAAGTAAGATTGTAAATTTAAGTAGGCAAATGTTTTAGCTTGCCGGGCAATAAAACCGGGCCGGAGCCCGGTGCTGCACTTTTTTAAATTTGCCGCTTGGTTTCTACTACCTCCTTATTTGGCATCAGCAGGGTTAGCGACACGTAAATTATTAGCGAGGCGGTTAAACCAAACAAATTGGGGTCGAGATTATACGGAAGCTGAAAATTAAGCGCGAACAACTCAACGCGGTTTTCGGCACTACCAATCATGCCAGCCTGAAGCATTACGGTAGTAGTGCCGCCAACCAGCATTGCCCAGAAAGCTCCCGCGCTGCTGCGGCGTTTCCAGAAAAGCGCGCCCAGCACCGGCACAAAAAGCCCCGACACCATAAAAGCGTAAGAATACAGCATCAGGTCCAGCACGTTGGTCATAACAGAGGCAAGGCCAAGCGCCAGCACGCCAACCAAAAGGGTGATAATTTGAGATAATCGCAAGGTAGAATCGGCCTCAGGATCTATCTTACGGAAATGGCTGATAATATCGGTTACAATATTTCCGGAAGAGGCCATTAAACAGCTATCGGCGGTAGAAAGAATGGCCGAGAAATAAGCCGACAACATAAGCCCCATTAAGCCAATAGGCAGCACCGATCGCAACAGCATGGGCAATCCGGTTTCGGGGTCTATGGTTCCTGCTGCGACTAAATCATTAAACATTCCCTGCTCTGCGGCAATCCGGGCCATAATACCGAGGGTAACTCCCATAAACGCCATTATAGGCCACTCGAAAAACCCGGCAATGTACCAGGCTCTGCGGGCCGTTTTGGCATCGCGGCAGGCATAAATGCGCTGGTACAAGGTCATCCCCACAAACCAGATCGGGATAATGGTAATGCCCCAGTTTAGCATTTGCTGCCAGGTTATGTTGGTGAGCGTTAAAAACTCTGGCGGCAGTGAAGTGCGTATAGCCAATATGC
>JAFADQ010000276.1 GCA_023424725.1 Bacteroidota bacterium | reverse complement strand
GTGCCTCCTTTATTGTTTCTGAAATAAATTGTTTAAGGCACAGCGAAGCCGTTCGTAAACTGCCTTAGCAATTTCGGGCAGGCTGCACGGTTTTAAATATGCAGTTGCACAGAAAATAGAAGATTCGCCTCAAATTGAAATAAATTAATTTCAGTTATAATATAAATACCCAACAGCTTCGTGCCTAATTTTGCAAACAAACCGGGTAGAGATGAAAAAATTAATATTAATCGCTTTGCTTTTTTGCTGCTCGCAGGCAATAATGGGGCAGCGCCTGGGTAATCAATTCGATAATAAATACGACACCGATGACAACGATAATTTCGACCCGAACACCAACCACCAGGGTTGGGGCGTAAAAGCGGGGCTTAATTTTTCTAATGTTTTTGGTTTCAGCGATATAAATACAGGCAACCGCACCGGGTTTCATGTGGGTGGCTTGTATAAAAAACCTTTGCTTAGCTGGTTTGCCGTGCAGCCCGAACTGTTATTTTCGCGCCGTGCATTTCATTACGTATTGCCAAACAGCGCCGAGCGTAATTATGTGCAGATGGATTACATAGATGTGCCGGTTATGTTTTATATGTACCCGCTCGATAATGTAACATTGCACCTTGGGCCGCAGGGCAGTTTACTGCTTGGCTTAAAAGAAAACCGCGACCGTATTTCTAAATCGGGCTTTAATACATTTGAGTTTAGTGTGGCCGGCGGCATAGAGTTTAAAGTATCGGTGCTGCGTATTGGCGGCCGCTACAACCTTGGCCTGCGCAATTTACTTGATAACAGCGAGGCAAGCCAAAACAGAATATTTGCCAAAGATTCTGGCTGGAACGAAGACAATTTCCGGAACGCCTCGCTGCAGTTTTATATTGCCGTGCATATAAACGAAAATAAGAAAAGCGAGTAGGCAGCAAGGTTTAATAAAATGTTAAAGAATACCTCAAATTAACTTTTGCAGGTAAAAACACTTTTTGTTATCCCTGATTTTCGTAGCTTTGCTACCATACATAATTACTGGCATACGCCCTAATTTAAACTGCTATAGATGATATCAGCACAGAACTTGATGAAAGCTTGCACGCTAAGCATGGCACTTTTGGCCTTTACAGCTTGCAATCAATCAACAGAAAACACAGATCAGGCAACGGTTGGCGAGGCAAAGCAAACCCCTACCCTGCCCGTAGAAGCAGTTGAGTACGAAGCCGATACCGAAAAAAGCAAACTTACCTGGATTGGCGCTAAAGTAACCGGAAACCACAACGGCACGGTAGATCTGCGCGAGGGCACCGTATCGGTTAAAGAAAACAGAATAGTGGGTGGCCGCTTTGTGTTCGATATGGCATCGCTAAGATCGCAGGATCTGGAGATGGACGAAGCCAACAACAACAAACTTACCGGCCACCTTATGTCGCCCGATTTTTTTGATGTGGCGCAGCACCCAACCGTTGAGTTTGAGATTACTGCCGTAGAGCCTTTATCCGAAGCCGCTACAGAGCCCGACTCGGTTGCGAAAACCCGCGAGCGCATTGTGCAAGACAACCAAAGCAAAGTAGTTACCGACGCCTCGCACATGGTTACCGGCAATCTTATAATAAAAGGTGTGTCTAAAAGCATTACTTTCCCGGCCAAAATAGAGCTTAACGATAACAAGGCCAGCGCAAGCGCCAATTTCCTGATAGACCGTACCGACTGGGGGTTAAATTATATGTCGGAAAAATCGTTTGCCAACAAAATGATCTACCGCGAAGTAAACATCATTTTCGATATTGTTGCTACCCGCTAATTAAGCCCAGAAAAACAATTGTTTACAAACACAAAGCCCGGAGCTGTATAAGTTCCGGGCTTTGTGTTTTATAATAACGCAAGAAATTTACGCGTGCTGCCCGCGGTGTTTTCCTTCGGCAAACTCTTCTATCATTTTTTTGTTGAAAGCCGGAATATCGTCGGGGTTGCGGCTGGTTACAAGGCCCTGGTCGGTTACTACTTCCTGGTCTACCCAGTTGGCGCCGGCGTTTTTCATGTCGGTAGTAATAGAGTGGTAGCTGGTAATTTTGCGGCCGCGCACCACATCTGCTTCGGCAAGCAGCCAGGGGCCGTGGCAAATAGCGGCAACTGGTTTTTTGGCCTCAAAAAACGATTTCACAAACTGCACCGCCTCTTTGCTGGCACGCAATTTATCGGGGTTTAGCACGCCGCCCGGCAGCAGCAGGCCATCGTAATCGCTTTCTTTTACATCGCTTAGCTTTTTGTCTACATCAAACTTATCGCCCCAGTCGGTGTGGTTCCAGGCTTTTATCGGGCTGTTTTCGTTTGGCGAAATAAGGTGGGTTTCGGCGCCGGCATCTTTAAGCGCCTGCTGCGGTTTTTCCAGCTCTACCTGCTCAAATCCTTCTTCTACTAAAATCGCGATCTTTTTTCCTTCCAGTTGTTTAGCCATTTTTTCGTTTCTTTATTTTGGTTGAGCTTTAGCTAACGACGGATTCGCGGATCGGTTATCTAACTGATTTTAAAAATATTCTGATCTAAATTTTACACAAAACAACCTGCGAAGGCCAAAAAAGCAGGCAGCTGAGCATAAAAATTACCGGGGCCGCATTAAAATTTTCTCATTCGTGAAAACAGCAACTTTATACTTAGCAAAATCTGCAGAAAATATGTAGATTTGTTTATGCCGCACCGCACCGTTTTTTGCTCTTTACAGGTTCTGTTTCTGCTGCTTTGCCTGGCAACGTTGCCCGCCACAGCGCAAAAACCACAGGTAAAAAAGATAAACGAGCAGCAGTTGCAAACCATTCTGCACAGCAAAACCGATACCTTGCATATACTTAATTTCTGGGCCACCTGGTGCAAGCCCTGCATAAAAGAGCTGCCTTATTTTTTGCAAATTGCCCAGGAAAACAAAAACAGCAACGTAAAGGTAATTTTGGTAAGCGTAGATTTTCCGGAAGATATAAACACAAGGCTTATCCCGTTTCTGGAGCGCCGCCAGTTGCCGCAACCTATGCTGCTGATAGACCCAAAAAACGACCAGTGGATAAACGATGTAAGCACCGAATGGTCGGGCGCGATACCGGCCACTATTATCTTTAACAAACACCGCGGCATTTATTACTTTATAGAGCGCGAGCTTAGCCTGCAGGAGCTGCAGAAATATGTTTCACTAAACAAAACCACCAAACCATGACGAGGAATTTACTTCTCTGTGCGCTTACCCTTTTTTGCTTCGCGCTGCCGGGCGCCAACATGCAAACATCCGGCTACAAAGTTGGCGATACCGTTACCGATTTTAAGCTAAAAAACGTGAATGGCCAGTTTGTATCTATGAAAGATAACAAAAACGCCAAAGGCTATATTATTACATTTACCTGCAACGAGTGCCCTTATTCTAAACTCTACGAAGACCGCCTGATAGCGCTGCACAACAAATACGCGCCGCTGGGCTACCCTGTTATCGCTATAAACCCAAACGACCCCGTGGCATCGCCGGCCGATAGCTACGAACTGATGCAGCAGCGCGCCCGCGACAAGCAGTTCCCATTTCCGTATCTGGTAGACGATGGCCAGAAAATAACCCGCGCTTATGGCGCCACCCGCACACCGCACATGTATATTGTTGGCAAAACCGGCAGCAAGTATACACTACACTACATTGGCGCCGTAGACGATAATTCGCGCAACGAGAACGACGTGAAAAAGCGATATGTAGAAGACACTATGACCGAAATTTTAGCCGGAAAGCCCGTAACCACCAACAATACCAAAGCCATTGGCTGCACCATTAAGTGGCGCGATTCGTAAAGTTTTAGTGCCCGCCACCTATATTTTTGGCCTTTGCAGCTTTTTCCAGATCAGGCTTACCTCAGATAATTTAAGCGCAAAGAGCGCAACGTTTGCTGCGATGGGCGCGAAGAAAAATTGAAGATTACAGATGGAAGGGAGAAATTTTTGCTTCCTGAAGCACTGGTTTTTGGCCTTCGCAGCGTTTCTTTTCTCCCTGCCAGATAAATGCCCGGAGGCAAAATACCGGCTTAACTAATCTGCGAAGCTTCTTTTATTTACCCATAAAAAAAAACTCTTCTCTCTTTATAAAACTTCGCGCTCTTTGCGGTTAATTTTTTAAGCTGCAGAAGGCATTTTTTTGGCCACTACAGCCAAACATTATTAAAATACGAAAATTGTTAATTACTTTAATAGCCCGAAACCGGTTTACGCCTTTTTTTGCCCCCGCCAGCTTCGTTTATTTTGCTTTTGCCGCCCTTACCAGCTTTTAACCTTACTTGCTCTATATAACCCGCTCACTTTTTTCACATGCTTAAGTTCTTACTTTCTATGCTGCTGGTTTTGGCGGTTCATACAAGTTTCGCGCAAAAATACATGAACGATATCGTAGACAAATCGTGCCAGTGTGTAGAAACCCTGCCCGATACGCTTGCCAAAGACACCTACAATATACGTTTTGGCGCCTGTATGCTGGAGGCCACCCGGCCCTACGCCAAACAGCTAAAGAAAGATTACGGCATACGGTTAGAGAACATAGATACAGAAGCAGAAAGGCTTGGCAGTATTATTGGCGTAAAAATGGCGTCGCGCTGCCCAAATTTGCTTCTGCAGCTAACCGAACGTTTAAACCACGAAGACGATACAGAAGAGGAGGAAGAAACTATTTCGGGAATTGTTACCAAAATTGAAGAAGATTTTTTTGTATCGTTCTCTATAAAAGAAAGTTCGGGCAAAATTTCTAAACTGTACTGGCTTACGTATGCCGACGCATCGGTAGAACTAAAGGAATCGTACACGTATTTGCCCGGCAAGTTTGTAGAAATAAAGTACTTTAAGAAAGATTTCTTCGATCCGAAGATTAAAGATTACAGGCAGTTTTCTATCATCAGCGAATTAACCGTAAACGAAAGCATTCTGCTTCGATAACTTTTTTAAATCAACATGATATAAGACCATGTTTAAATTTTAATTTTGGAGTCGAAAATCATTGATTTCAGGTTCTGATGAAGTTGTTTTTGCAGCTCATAGCGGGGTTATGGGCAAAAAAAGAACTGAAATCAGGTTCTGAAAGCGGTGATTTGCAGACAAAAAGTAAAATTTAAACATGGTCTAAGCTGCAACGGGCAAAAAAATCCCTGCTGCAGCTTATTTTTTTTAATAATACAGGTAAATAAGTGTGCATCGGGTTTTTCTGCTTTCCGGGTCCGGCAAGTAATGTTCTATTGGTAAATTTGCACATCAATTTTGCAAACAAAACCAAGCACATGAGAAACCTGGTAATAGAAATGACCGACGCGCAGTACGAAAAAATTAAAAAACACCTTTCAGAAAACCGCGAGCAAAACCAGAAAGAAGAAAAAACGGCCGGCTACAGCTTTCATCTTAACTGCACCGAGTTTGGCTTTTCGTGGCTCGAGGTAGAGCTAAACAGCAAGCTGGACCTGGGCGAAGTGATCTGGCGGGTAGAATAATACAGGCTGCAAAGGGCAAAAAAACGGGCAGTACAGCCAAATTGCTTCTTAAGCACGGCCTTATCTGCTACCTTGTATAGTAAACCACTTTAGTAAAAACCAGTAACACAAACCAGGCCGCACGGCGCGAACAATTCCCGGATGCTTTTTAATTCTCTCGATTTCGCGCTGTTTCTGCCCGTGGTTTTTGTGCTGTACTGGTTTGTAACCAACAAAAGCCTGAAACTGCAAAACCTGCTGCTGCTGGTTTCGAGCTACTTTTTTTATGCCTGCTGGGATTGGCGCTTTCTTTTCCTGCTCGTTTTCTCTACGCTTTTAGATTTTGTTGCCGGGCTAAAAATGGCCGGCGCCAAAACGCGGCGAAACAAAAAACTGTGGCTTTGGCTTACCATTTGCATAAATCTGGGTTTTCTGGGCGTTTTTAAATATTACAATTTCTTTGCCGAGTCGTTTGCCGCCGCCATTGGCAAATTCGGGCTGCAGGCGCATCCGTTTACGCTGCAGGTGCTGCTTCCGGTGGGCATCTCGTTCTACACCTTTCATGGCTTGTCTTATGTAATCGATATTTATAAAAACCGCCTGCAGCCAGAGCGTAATTTTGCCGATTATGCCGTGTTCGTATCGTTTTTCCCGTTGCTGGTAGCCGGGCCTATAGAGCGGGCCACCCACCTGCTGCCGCAAATAAAACGCCCCCGTTTTTTTAATTACGCGCAAGCCTCCGATGGCCTGAAACAAATACTCTGGGGCCTTTTTAAAAAAGTAGTTATTGCCGATAACTGCGCTTACTTCGCCGATCTTTTCTTTAATAACACCGATCAATATCCGGGCTCTGCGCTGGCTCTCGGGGCCGTGTTTTTCGCCTTCCAGATTTATGGCGATTTTTCTGGCTATTCTGATATCGCGCTCGGCACCGCCCGGCTTTTTGGGATAGACTTGCTGCGCAACTTCGCGTACCCGTACTTCTCGCGCGATATTGCCGAGTTCTGGCGGCGCTGGCACATTTCGCTGTCTACCTGGTTTCGCGATTACCTGTACATACCGCTGGGCGGCAGCAAAGGCGGGCTTTTGAGCAAGGTTCGCAACACATTTATTATCTTTATAGTAAGCGGTTTCTGGCACGGCGCCAACTGGACCTTCATTGCATGGGGAGCTCTTAACGCGCTTTATTTTATGCCGCTGCTGCTCGCTAAACAAAACCGCGCCAACATAGAAATTGTAGCTTTGGGCCGTACCTTCCCAACGGTAAAAGAACTGCTAAGCATGGTGCTAACGTTTGCGCTTACTACCATTGCCTGGGTGTTTTTCAGGGCCGAAAGCATAGGCCACGCGTGGCAATATTTGTCGGGCATTTTCTCTTATTCTTTGTTTAGCATTCCGGATTTTGAAGGAAAAAAGCACGCGCTAATTACAGTTTGTTTGCTGGTAGTTTTTGTGCTGGTAGAGTGGTGGGGCCGCGGGCAACCGTACGCCATCGCGCAACTTGGAGTAAACAAAAACCGGTTAGTACGTTGGGCATTTTTTAGCCTGGTTATTTTCGCGATTGGCATGTACATGCAAACCGGCGAAACGCCTTTTATTTACTTTCAGTTTTAGTTTGCAGCAGCATGAAAAACGGTGCCCGCAGCTTACTAAAAAACCTGGCTTTGTTTCTGCCACTTGCCTTGGTGTTGTACGTGGCGTTGCTTTGCGTGCTGGGAAGTGTTGCGCCCGAAATGCTTAAAAACCTGAGCTACCCAATTGGCGCTTACGGGCACATGCACAGCCGCATAAAAGAGGCGCGCGCAACTAAAAATACCGATGTGCTTTTTGTTGGTTCGTCGCATGCTTACCGCGGGCTCGATACGCGGGTTTTTGAGCAGGCCGGAATCAACAGTTTTAACCTTGGCTCGAGTTCGCAAACACCCATACAAACACAAATTCTGCTGCAACGCTACATGCGCAACCTAAATCCGGAAGTGATCATTTATGAAGTGAACCCATCTTCTTTTACAAGCGATGGCGTAGAGTCGGCGCTCGATATTATGGCCAACGACAAGCTGGGTTGGGACATCGCAGAAATGGTGTGGCAAATTAAAGATATCCGGCTGATCAATTCGTTTATTTTCGCCGCTTTCAGGCAGCTAACAGGCGCAGATGATGATTTTACCGAAGAAATAAAAAAAGAAAAAGACACCTACATAAAAGGCGGATTTGTAGAGATGGAGGTAGCATTTTTTCGCCAAACAGAACCTGTGGCGCCAGTGTCTTTCTGCCCAAAACCTGAACAATGGCAGGCCTTTGAAGAAACCGTAAAGCTGCTAAACAAAGAAGGCATTACGCTGATTTTGGTGCAGGCGCCGGTAACAAAAACGTACTACCAAACCGGCCCGGATTTTGAGAAACAGATGCAGCAATACGCACCATATTACAATTTTAATAACCGCCTGCCGCTAAACGATTCGCTGCATTTTTACGACGAGCACCACCTGAATCAGCACGGCGTAACCATTTTTAACGAAGCGCTTATACAAGAACTCTTACCGGTGTTGAAACCGTAAACCTGTTACCTTTACAGATTAAAACTTTCCCCACTCATCCACTCATCCACTCATCC
>JAFADQ010000270.1 GCA_023424725.1 Bacteroidota bacterium | reverse complement strand
CCGCTGTTGCCTTGCCCGTAGCTATTGCTGCTGCTGCTGCGGCGGCCCTGGCCTGCATTACGGTTTTGGTATTCTGAGCCAAAAGTGCCCTGGCCGCGGCTTTGGTTGCGGAAGCTACCACCCGATTGGTGGCCAGTGCCGCTGCTAAAGCTGTCGTAGCCGGAGTTGCCATGGTAGCCAAGTTCGTTATCGTCTACATTTCTGCTTTGCGGGTCCTGGTAATAATTGCTGCGGGAGCGCGATTCTCTTCTATTCGGGTTCGATTCCCAAGAGCTGTTTCCGTTGCGGCCACTAAAGTTGTCGCCTCCAAATTCATCTCGATTACGCATAATTTGTTTAGCTTTTTGGTTTAAAAATAAATCCCGCTGCACTCGCAGAGGGATTTATTCTACGGCTTTCGGGGCAGTAAAGTTTATAAACCTTTATTATGCCGCCATAAAACCCGAAATACAAAAATCTACTTTTCAGTTAGTTACCCCGCTGCATTACCTTTTAGTTAACAAACCGCAAGAAACTACTGCTTGCGCTCGGGCAAATCGAAAGCTTTGGCATCGTGCTCGAAATGGCCTTTATGAGAACCATCGCAAAATGGTTTGTTTTTAGATAACCCGCAGCGGCAAACAGAAACCAGCGTGCGGCCTCCTAACCCGTAAGAATTTCCGGCGGCATCTACAATTTCGAAATCACCTTCTACCCGCATAGAGCCATTGTTGTTTACGGTAAGTTTTACTTTACTCATGTTTGTTAATTTTATTGTTTTAAGAACCTTAAAGATACAAGTTAAAAACCGTGCAGAGCTCTAACATTACAAGCGCATGCATTATTTTATGCTGAATAAAAAAAACAGGCTGGTGAAGTTTAATAAAGCCAAACCGGCATATATATACCTCACACCGTCACAAACTGTGCAATCGTTGCCGCTTAAAAACCTCACCCCCAGCCCCTCTCCAAATGAGAGGGGAGAAATAGGAGCCTGCGGCAGATTGTTTAATGAAATGCCCTCAGGCTGGCTGGAAAACATAAAATGCACAATAAATGGCGGTGTGAAGTATAACACCAAAACCCGGAAGTATTTTACCCTGCAACGGGCAGAAATATGGCCATTACAGACTAAAAAGGCACGACTAAATAGCCGTGCCTTTTTGCTGTTTATTTCCTGGCTTCTATTCGTCGTCCCGATCGCTGGCGTAGCCCATGTTTTGGCCGTAACCAGAGTTAGAGTCGGTAAGTCGGTAGCTGCTGCGGGCGCTGTAATCGTCGGCATCGTAGCGGTTGCCCTGCACATGGCCCTGGTTGCCCTGGTAGTAGCGGGTATGCTCGTAACCACTGCGCGGCGATGGTTTGTGCCAGTTACCGTCCGGATCGGGTATGCGATTACCATAAAACTGCTGATTGGCAATGCGGCCCTGGTGGCTATGCTGCTGGTTTTCGTTACCGAAGCGCCCGTAATTGTGCTGCGGGTTATGGTTCCGATCTTCTCTGTAAGAATCGTGGCGATTGCCGAATCGATCGAAAAGATGCTCTACTCTCTCGCGGCCTTCGTGTATAAATTCGCCTACGCGCTCGCCCATATTCCGGAAAAAGCCGCGGTGGTCGTTTGCAGCTTCATCGGGGTGGTGGCTGTGCAGCATTCTTCTGTCGTCGTAATCTGCTCCAGACTGACCTCCGCGGGCCCGCTCGTCTTGGCGGTATGGGTTATACCTGTTATTGGAGTTGTTTGCCCAATCATGGCTATTGTCGTTTCTGTTGCGGTGGCCGCGCTGGTCGCGGCGGCTCATGTGCTGCTCGTAGCTTGTTTGGCCGTATGGGTTGCTATAGCCGGAGTCGTACTGGCGTTGCCCGTCGCGGTTGGTATGAAAACGGTTTACATTAGATTGATTGATTTCGTCAAAATCCTGATCCCAATTTCTGTTTCTCATAAGGGTTGTTGTTTCTTTCAGTTGAAAAATAATTCAGGCTTAAAAACTTATTTACCTGATCTCAGACCATAACTCAGGTCTTTTGTAAAAAAGAAATAGTTGGCCTGCGATGGCCAAAAAAATGGGCGCTACAGACCAAATTTTCTTTAAAAATCGTCGCGATAGCGGTTAGACGGCCGGCGAGAATACTCGTTAAATCCGTCGCGATCGCCAATGCGCTGCTGCCTTTCGGGCGTGTCGTCGCCAAAGCGGTGGCCTTTTTCGTAGCCTTGTATAGGCTTGTTGCCATAGCGGTCTATGTTTTGTTCGTTTACGCCATAAGAGCGGCGCTCATCGCGGTAGCTGTTGTGGTAATCGCGGTCGCGGTCGTGGGTATCGCGGTTTCCGGTCATTCCGTCCCATGCTCTGGATATTCCGCTTCCAACCCACTCAAACACATCGCGCCCCTGTTCGTTTGCACGGTTGCGGTTGTGCATATCGGCGTAGCGGTTTGGCTGCCGGTAGCGGTCTCGGTTATAATCGTGGCGGCTTTCGCGGCTGCCCTGGTTAAGATGCCACTCGCGGTTGCCGCTCGAGTACCGGTAATCGTCTAGCTCGTAGTGGCTGTAAGGCCCTTGCGAATCAGACCGGTATGTTTGGAGGTGCTCTTTGCGGCTGGTATTAGGCGTGCGGCCATAATGCGAGGCATTGTACTGGTCCCAGCGGGTTTCCATGTCGCCTTGCTCATATCCGCCACGGCCATCGGGCATGTAATCGCGGTTGCCATGCCCGCGGCCGGTGTAATATGTGCGGGTATCGTAGGGGTTAGCGTGCGAAAAGCCCTGTGCTTCGGGCGAGTAGCGGTTGTCCTGATCTCTCATAATAGTGTTGTAAATTTTGCGGGTTAATAGAACGGTTTTGTAATGGTGTATTTTTGTAGTACGACAACTTGGTTTGGCAAGTTTACGCCCTTTGTATACGCGCTTTATTTCAGCGCTTTATCCAGCAAACGGGTATACTCCGGAAAATCTGCCAGGTTATTATGCTGCCCTCCTTCTACGGTAATAAACACGGCGCCGGGCCCGGCCGCTTGTTTTAGTTTTTGCGCCGATTGGTAGGGAATTACCTCGTCTTGCGTGCCATGAATCATATACACCGGGCAGCGCACATTACCTATCCATTTATCTGACCGGAAAGAAAAACGAAGCAGCAGGCTTGCAGGCAGGCAAGGAAAGTGCGTGCCGGCTACCTCTACCAGGTTATTGTAAGGAGTTTCCAACACCAGGGCTTTAGGCGTATGGGTAGCTGCCAGGCGCACGGCAATGCCCGAGCCTAATGACCGGCCATAGATTATTATTTCTTCAGATGGTGTATTTTCTGTAAGGTAATTCCAGGCTACTGTAGCATCGTGGTGCAGCATTTCTTCCGAAAGCTTTCCGGTGCTTTTGCCGTAGCCGCGGTAATCGGGCATCAGCACATTATAGCCCCGGCGCAAAAAATCTCCGGCAATAAAACCCCAGCCGCGCAGGCTGCCCGCATTGCCATGAAAATACAAAACAGTGCCTTTGGGGTTATGGGTTTTAAAGTGCAGCGCATGAAGCTCGGCATTACCTGCCGAGGGCAAAAACACCTCTTCTACAGGCCAATCGAACTCAAAAACATAATCGCGCGGCAGCTTTTCGGGAAAGAAAATGAGGCGCTGCTGCAGCAGGTAAACTGCTGTTAGCACCGCCACAATAATTACAAAAATCGCGGCCAGAAAGTATAACATAGCTTTCGGCATAAACAAACAAGGCTTGCCACGTGCAGGCTCTTATTTTTATACGGGTTATGTGCTCTGCCGGGCATATTTCCGGGGCTTACAGGTAATTTTCTGGCACAGATAATACAAGCCGTAATTTTAGAAAAGCTTATTTGGCTGCTGGCCGGCCAAAATAACCAAGTAGTTAGCAGGCCCGTAACACAAGTACCATGTATACAAAAATCTTACTTCTTGAGCGGCACCTTACCATAGAATACGATTTCGTAAACGAGTGGATCTATGCCAACTGGAAGGGAGACCAGAATTTGCTTACCGTGCAGGATGGGTGCGAGAAAATTTTACAATACCTTACCGAGCAGCGTTGCGAAAAAGTACTGAACGACAACCGGCAGGTTACCAGCACCTGGGCCGATGCGGCTAAATGGGTGGGAGAAGATTGGATGCCACGAATGGCGACGGCCGGCCTTAAATACTTTGCGTGGGTATACTCGCCAAACCATTTCAGCAAACTATCTACAGATCTGGCCTTAAGTGTTAATAAGAAGGTAATCGCGATTTCGTTTAATGAAATAGAAACGGCCAAATCGTGGCTAATGAAAATGTAAGATCCCGGGGCTTTACCTGCGGCATATCCAGCACCATGCTAAAATTTATTTTCGGAGTTAAAAAATCACTGAAATCAGGTTCTGCAAGCGAAGATTTGCAGACAAAAAGTAAAATTTAAACATGGTCTTAAAAGAAAAAGGCCGGAAAAATTTCCCGGCCTCTTTCTTTTGCAAACAAAACTTTAAAAAGTTTCTATATTAATTCTGCTCCGAGGCAAACTCTAAAAAGTCCTGGAAGTGTTCTTTCTTTAGCACATCTTTTATAGGGCCGCGAACGGTAACTCCGGCTGCCGGTACAGAGCGGGCCAGTAATTTGCCATCTTCTGCATTTATTACCAATTGCATGTTAACAGGGCGGGCACCGCCGTAAGCAGGCAGGGTTTGTATTACGCAAACGTCTTTTTCGCGGTTAGTAAGGGCTTTTTCTATTTCGGCCATTTCTGCAAAGCGCACATCGTAAGGGTACATTTCTTTAAGCTGCTCTTCGGTAAGGCTTTTAGGCACAGCGTTTTTTGGCACCAGCAATGTTTTCTCTTTCAGCAATGCGGCATTGTCACGAATTCCGTCTTCAAAAGCGGTATGAGAAGAGGAGTTTTCGCGCAGCAAAATATGATTTTCGAGCAGGTTTAGGGCCACCAGCAACTCGGCTTCTGTTGGCTGAGCCGAGGGCAGGTTTACAGCACCAATATGA
>JAFADQ010000205.1 GCA_023424725.1 Bacteroidota bacterium | reverse complement strand
TCACATTATTATAATTCTAACCAATATTTAATCTTCGGATTTTTATAATTTCGTTTAGTGCAATGTAAAGGCTGTTTCTGCTTTTTTTGTATGCAGCCTTTTTTAATCCGTATAAATAATTATGCTGAAATATACTTTCTCTGTTTTCTTCTTTTGGGCAATTTTTCTATCAGATGCAAATAGCCAGACTTCTGATACGGTGGCTCTTTATTTCGATACTGCAGAATTTGAATTAACCAATAAACACCGGCAAAAGCTAGATTCGCTCTATACCATCTGGCGGGCAAAAAAACCTGCCGAGGTTAAAATTTATGGCTACACAGACCAAACCGGAAATTTGCCCGACAATAAAGATTTATCGGGCAGAAGAGCAAATGCGGTAAAAAAATATTTGTTGAAAAAAGGCTCCGGAATTACCGATACCGACATAGCAGATTGCCGTGGTTTAGGGCCAAAAATGGCCGCCGCAGCCAATACCGCCGATGCCGATGCCAGATTTAGAAAAGCCGAAATTATTGTAAAGTACAATAGCGGCAGGCAAAATTTGGGCAACTTAAAATCCGGGAAAACCCTGGTAATAGAAAACCTCGATTTCGTACCCGGACGCCACATGGTAACACCCGAATCGGAGCCGGCGCTGGAAAATTTACTGGAGCTGTTAAAACAAAAACCAACGCTTAAAATCGAGATACAAGGCCACATTTGCTGCGACCCCGGCTCGGATGGATTAGACGAAAGCACCGGCAAGAAAGAACTGTCGGTAAACCGCGCCCGCTTTGTGTATAATTATTTAATTAAGAACGGCATAGAAGCCAAGCGCCTTTCTTACCGCGGCTTTGGCCGTACCAAACCGCTGGTACTTCCGGAACGCACCGAAGCCGACAGGCAAAAAAACCGCCGGGTAGAAATTAAAGTAGTTTCGGAATAGGGAATTTGCCACCCTGCGGGCACCAAATTACGGGGCAGTATAAGGCAAATAAACGGCTGTGGTAATTCCTGCAGATTGCTCTACCCGCAGCAGGAAATTCTTTTCGCGGCTTTCCCACAAACCGTTGTCGCGCTGGGTAAAATTGGTGCTCAGGTTTTTATGAAACGTAATTACAGATTGCGCTGGCAAGGTATAACTAAACTGCGAACAAAAACCGGCCGGATCGATGGTGATGGTGAGTTTATTGCTGGCATCGGTGCTTTTATAAAAGATAAGTTGTAGTGTATCTCCAGCGGTTTTTTCTTCTTTACTGAAGGCAAAACCGGCCTTCGCAGCTTTTGCTTTCGCGGCATCGGGCTGCAGGTAAAAGTAAATTTGCGCGCTTGCCGGCAGCGAAAAACCGCAGCAAAAAACTACGGCAAAAAAGAAAACTTTTATCGATTTTACGTTCATTTTTTTACGCGCTTTAACGGGAATTCCTGCCGCACAATTTTGCCCTTTCGCACACCTTCTATCGCGGCCAGCAGGTTGCCGTTTGGCAGTTGCGTATAAATAATTTGCTGCGGAAAATCGTTCTCTTTATTCTCGAACACAAACCGGTTTTTATCTTTTGCTATCAGCTTAAAAACCACCGGTTTGGCCTTATCTACAGTAACAATATACGCCCAGCTTTTGCCGGCTTTTTCCAGACGAATTGCTTCGTTCATTACGGTATCGCTATTCAGTATCATAAAACCATTGCCGGCAAATTTTCCGGGGCCGGTTTTGGTCCAGTTCTCATAAAAATCGCCGTCGCCTGGTTTTCCTTCCCAGTTGCCAATAAGCCAGGCAAAATCTTTACCAGTTGCTTTTATTTGCGCTTGTGCCTCACAAAAAAGCTGCAAGAGGCAAAAAAGCAAGCATGTGGCGGTAATTTTACGCTTCATAATATGTAAATCTACATCGCAGAAAACCTAAATCAAACTTAGAGGCAAACCACGCGGCAAAAACTTAAAAACAATAACACCTTGCCGTCGTTTTACTTACATATCCTTTTCAACGCTATATTTTCAGGATGACAAAACCAAACAATCCGCAATTCTGTTCGGCCGAAGAAGCGCTAAGTATTATACAATCTGGCAACCGTGTGTTTGTGCACGGCAGCGCCGCCACACCGCAACATTTAGTTAACAAATTGGCAGAGCGCTCCGGCGAATTAAAAAATGTAGAACTTGTAAGCATCAGCACGCTTGGCGACATGCCCTGCGCGGCCGAGTCTTGTTCCGATAGTTTTTTTATAAACTCGCTGTTCGTATCAGAGAATGTGCGCGAGGCGGTAAACCAGGGCCGCGGCGATTACGTGCCGGTTTTTTTAAGCGAAATACCGCGCTTGTTCGACCAGAAAATTTTGCCTTTGGATGTTGCGCTGGTGCATGTATCGCCACCCGATAAGCATGGTTTTTGCTCGCTGGGTGTGTCGGTAGATATTGCCCGGTCGGCGGTAAATAACGCTAAATATGTAATTGCGCAGGTAAACCCGCAAATGCCGCGCACGCATGGCGACGCGCTAATTCCGCTGCACAAGATAGATTGCCTGGTAGAGGCAAATATGCCCCTGCCGGAGGTAAATTACGCGGCCCGCGCCACCGACGTAGAGAAAACCATTGGCCGCTATATTGCCGGAATGGTAGAAGACGGCGCCACGCTGCAAATGGGCATCGGCGCTATTCCCGACTCGGTTTTGCAAAGCCTCACCAACCACAAAAACCTGGGCATACACACCGAAATGATGAGCGACGGCATTATGCCTTTGGTAGAAAGCGGCGTGATAAATAACGCGCTGAAGAAAAAGCACCGCGGCAAAATCGCTACCGGCTTTATCATCGGCAGCCGCAAACTCTACGATTTCGCAGACGACAACCCACAGGTGGTAATGCTCAGCTCCGATTATGTAAACGATGTAACCGTAATTAGAAGCAATCCCAAAGTAACCGCTATAAATTCTGCTATCGAGATTGATATTACCGGGCAGGTGGTTTCCGATTCCATAGGCACCTATCAGTTCTCGGGCGTAGGCGGGCAAATGGATTTTATTCGCGGAGCGGCTTTATCGGAAGGCGGCAAACCGATTATCGCGCTGCCCTCGGTAACCAAAAAAGGAATTTCGCGCATTGTGCCTTTTCTTAAACCGGGCGGCGGCGTAGTTACCACACGCGCCCACATGCACTATGTAGTTACCGAGTACGGCGTAGCGTATTTGTACGGCAAAAACCTGCGCCAGCGCGCCGAAGCCCTCATCAACATTGCCCACCCCGACCATAGAGAAGAATTATCGCGCGAGGCGCGGAAACGGTTTGGAAGATAGTTTGCAAGGTTAGCAAATAAAGCGATGGCACTTTTTAGAAGTGCCATCGCTTTTTAAATCAGGCTGCAACGGCCATAAAAACGGGCGCCGCAGCTTAATAATGTAAAATATCAGAACCCCAAATTATGCCTGGCACCACGTTATAAGCGGGCACAAAAACAGGTAACAATTTTGTTATTTTATTACAATAACCCTAACACAGCAAGGCCGTATGTGAGCAGGGGCAACGCGCAGTTTTACTTTATTCAAGCTTGTTTTTTCCAGCAAACCATGTGTGCGGCAACATAAATTGCTTTGCATCTACGCCATCTTGTTTTACCTTTATCTGTCTTTCCGGCGAGATTAAAAATTGCTTTCTTCCGGTATCGGCTAACTAATTTATAGATAGATTAATAGCGGTGTAAAACTTTAACTACTGTAAAATGAATTTTGAAGATTTATTTAAGAATGTGCCAGAATCGCTGGTAGTTATTACACCAGACTATAAAATAATTACGGCCACAGACCAGTACCTAACAGTAACCATGCGCAAGCGCGAAGAACTGGCAGGCCTGCATTTTCTTAAAGAAGCCTTTCCGGAACCCGGCATACCTTACGAAAACAACCCTGTAAAACATGCGCTGGACGAAGCCAAAAGAACGCTTAAACCAGTTACGCTTCCGGTAATAAAATACGACATTGCCAAACCAGAACCCGGCCAGTACGACACCCGCTATTGGGAAACCACGCACACGCCCGTACTTAACGAAAAGGGCGAAGTAGCTTACCTTATACAAACCGCCCGCGATGTTACAGAAAGAGAAATAGCACGCCTCTCGTTAGAAGACAGCGAAATGCGGTTCAGGTTTATTGCCGATTCGTTGCCGCAATTAATAGACACGAACGATGCCAATGGCGATCTGGTTTATTTTAACAAACGCTGGACAGAATATACCGGCCTTACCGAAGAAGAGCTTTTACAAGAACCCTGGGATAAAATTATCCATCCTGCCGATCTCGAAAAAGTTACCCAATCGTGGAACAAAGCTTTTGAACAAGGCACTGCCATACAGGTAGAAATGCGGTTGCGCGATAAACAGGGCAACTACCGCTGGTTTCTGAACCGTTACCTGCCCATGCACGATGCATCGGGCAATATTAACCTGTGGCTTTGCAGCCTTACCGATATTCATTACACCAAGCAAATGGTAGAAGAGCTGCTGGCTACCAACACACAAATGGCCTTACTGTCAGACCAGGTAGAACAGGCCTATAAAAAGGCCGAAGCAGAGCGTAAAATTTTAATCAGGCTTATAGATAAAGCACCCGCGTTTTTCTGTATTCTTAACGGCCCCGAGCACAGGTTTGTGCAGGTAAACCAAAAATACCAGCAGCTATTTCCGGACAGGCAGTTACTAAACAAAACCGTATCCCAGGCACTGCCCGAAATAACAGAACAAGGCTTTATAGAGGTGCTCGATAATGTATACAAAAGCCAAAAAGAATTTATTGCCAACGAAATACTGGTGCGGTTTGCGCGGTCAGAGAAGGGGCCAATAGAAGATAATTACCTAACCTTTACTTACCAGCCAATTCTGGACGAAAACGACAAAGAAACCGTTGGCATTCTTGTTTCGGGGTTTGATGTAACAGAGCTTGTGCGCTTACGCCAATCGCTTACCGGATCAGAAACTGAAAACAGCAGCAGGCATTAAGCAACCTGCACCAAAAAATGAACGAGGCCCAGATAGATATTCAGCAGTTGCGCATAAAGCACATCCTTTATAAGTCTAAGGTGCGCTCTGTGGCTTTTGGCGGGCAGTTCGATCAGCATTTTTTTTCGTCTACCGGGCCGGTTAGCGAGTGGTTTTATACTGTTGGCAACAAAAAATACGCAAACCTGGCCGAAATTCAGCAACTGCAAAGAGTTAACAACCTGCTCACTTCATCTGCCGGCAAGGTTTTTAGTTTATACAACAGCGGCCAGATAGACGAAGCCCACGAAAGCCTGAAAGAGATAGAAACCTTATCAGAACAATTTCAGAAATTATTAGATCAGTTAGAAAAGCGCTTTAAATAAACGTTAAGACCATGTTTAAAAGAAATTAAAGCGGCTAACCAAAATACAGGCTGCGGCGGGCAAAAACATGCCTGCCGCAGCCTAAATTTTTATTTCTGAAAATGTTATAATTCCCTGGCGCTAAAGGTATCGCCCTGGCTAATATCGCCGGTCTGAAAACCTTTGTTAAACCAGTACATGCGTTGCTCTGAGGTGCCGTGCGTAAAAGATTCGGGCACTACATGGCCCTGAGTGCGCTTTTGTATGGCATCGTCGCCAATGGCGGCAGCGGCGGTTAAAGCGCTTTTGGTATCTACGTTTTGCCACACGCCTCGCTTTGCATCGTAATGCGCCCACACACCGGCCAGAAAATCGGCCTGCAGCTCCAGCCGCACCGAGTATTCGTTGTATTCTTCCTGACTTACGCGCCCGCGCATTTGCTGCATTTTATCGGTTATGCCCATCAGGTTTTGTATGTGGTGGCCAACTTCGTGCGCAATTACGTATGCCATTGCCCCCTCGCCGGAAGCGCCAAACTGAGTGCGCAGCTGGTCGTAAAAACTTAAATCAATATATACATCGCCATCGGCAGGGCAATAAAACGGCCCCGATGCCGACGAGGCCGACCCGCAGGCCGATTGTGTGGCGCCCGTAAACATTACCAGGGTTGGCATTTGGTATTGCTGCCCTCGCTGCCTGAAATATTCTGTCCATACATCTTCGGTTTCGGCTAAAACGGTGCGCACAAACTGCGCCCTTTCATCGTCTGCCTGCCCTGTTCGCGGCGATCTGTTTTGGGTTTGCTGGCCCGGCAACTGGTTCATAATATCGCCCATGTCGCCGCCGCCCAGAAACATGTTTATTACCAGCACAATTACGCCAATTAAACCTCCGCCAATAGCTATAGGGCCGCCCATTCCGCGCCGGTCGTCTACGTTACCGCTTTGCCTTCTGCCTCTCCACTGCATGTTTTTGTATATAAGTAAATGTATAGATTCTGATTTGCTCTGGCTTTTACGGTAAAAAAAAGAATAAGTAAACAGCGCCACATTTTCGCCCATAAAAAATATGCTGCAACGGCCGTTTTTTTGCCCGTTACAGCCCAACTTTTTATTTAATTAAATTCTTGCACGGGGTTCTATCTGCATTATTATCCTTGCCGGATCAGGTTAAACGCATTAAAATTAAGGTCCTTTTATGTCGTCCTTTTGGCCATAGCCCACGGTTTCAACCGTGGGATTAGAGTAAATCAATGCTACCTCAACCGTTTTAACGGTTTCCCGCTTATTGGTAATTACATGGTAAATGGTTAAAACCATTAAACTCACGCTTGATTCATCAACTTCCCACGGTTAAAACCGTGGGCTATGGTTAAAATAATTTTGGTGCAATCAACCTGTTGCCGGATGTATGGTGAAAATCATTTACCTGTTTTTCTCATATAACTAAGAAATTACCCGTGCCGGAGTTATTTCCGTACTATGTTTCTTAAGCCGCACAAAAACTCTTTCACACATATAAATACACCGGCAAAAGCTATGGTGCGGCAAAATTTTACTTAATGAAAACACTTCTAACCTTCCTCTTTTTCTTCTCGTGCATTGCTTTCTCTTATGCGCAGGTAACCGACACCATAAACCCGGCATCCGGAAACCGCAACCAGCAATTAAAACAAATAAAAGAGCAGAAGAAACAATTATTCACCGACTCAGTTGGCGGCACCGAGCCAGAAAACTCGCAGCTTTTAGATACTACCAGGTTTAATAAATATGGCGATTTATTAAACGACGACCCAGAGCATAACCCACGCCAGCCACTCTGGAAACCCGCAATACAAGTGCTTGGAGTTAATGCCTTGTTTATGGGCTACAACCGCTACATTGCCAAAGCAGATTACGCTTATGTAGACCTGAACACCTGGAAAACAAACCTACGCTCGGAACCGGAATGGGACACAGACGAATTCGGGATAAACTTTATCGGCCATCCTTACCAGGGCACCTTGTATTTTAACGCTGCCCGCAGCCAGGGTTATAATTACTGGGAATCGTTGCCGTTTGCCGTAGCCGGTAGCTTAACCTGGGAGTATTTTGGAGAAAACACACTGCCGTCTTACAACGATCTTATTTATACCCCGCTAAACGGTGCGGCCTTAGGCGAAATTTTGTACCGCGTAAGCTCTAATATTTTAGACGACCGCACACGCGGCGGCGAGCGCGCCGTACGCGAAATAGCAGCCGGAATTATAAACCCGGTGCGCGGCCTAAACCGGCTTTTGCAAGGCAAAACATTTACCGTAACCAATCGCGAAATGTACGAGAAAGAGCCCATCAACATTACGCTTTTTGCGGGCGTGCACCGCCTTAACGAGCGCAGAAACGATGTTTTTGGGCCTGCCGGCAACAAAGCAATGCTCAACATTCAGTTAGATTACGGCAACCCGTTTGAGGAGCAAAAGCGCAAGCCCTTCGATTTTTTCAGACTGCGCGCAGAATTTAGCAAAGGCGGCGACGATACGGTGGCCGGCACGATAAACAACATAACCGGCTATGGCATTTTATTTGGCCGCAACTCTAAAATAGGAAACGTTTCTGTACTTACAGGCGCATTTCAGTATTACGATTACTGGGATACCCGCGAATTTGAGCTTGGCGCTATAGGTTTTGGCGGAGGTGTTTTTACCAAACTTCCGCTTAGCAACCAGATAAACCTTTACACTAACGCGCACCTTGGCATAGTGCCGCTGGCAGGCAATAGCACACGCACGGCGCCAGACACTATGGGCTTGCGCGATTATGTTTTTGCAAACGGTTTAGAAGCTAAAGCAGAAGCAACGCTAAGCTTAAGCAAATATGCCAGCATTGCCCTGGTGTATAACCATTTCTGGCTGCAAACTTTCGAGGGCCCGGAAGGATACAATTCTATAGGTATTTTCAGGCCGCGTGTAACGGTGCGGTTGTTTAAAAACGTTAGCATCGGCTACGAAAACTTTGGTTACGCCACCAACCGGCATTTAAAAGATTTCGCCGACCAGAATACCGCCATTACCGAACAGAAAATTTTTCTGCAGCTGTTTTTAGAAGACCCGCAACGCCGGGGCAGATACCAGTAAAGCACATCAGAAAAAGAAACTGATTGCCTGTTTTAATTCTGAAGCAGTTTAACGTTTATGTACCAGGCTGCAAAATTCCAGAACCTGAAATTATTATTTTTCGCTTCTGAAAATAAACTCTAAACAGCTTCATCTAAAACCAATCCATTAAAGAATATCAAAATCATCTATTCAGAAGTACCACTATCATAATCGGGACTATTTAAAATTAGACCGTGTTTAAATTTTATTTTCAAAGTCGAAAATCACTGATTGCGGGTTCTGAAGAAGTTGTTTTTGCAGCTCATAGCAATGTTACGAGCAAAAAAAGAACTGAATTCAGGTTCCGGAAGCGGTGATTTGCAGACAGAAACAGAAAATTTAAACATGGTCTTA
>JAFADQ010000190.1 GCA_023424725.1 Bacteroidota bacterium | reverse complement strand
CCTTTGCAGCTTCATTTTTCGCGGGCCGGGAGGTTCTTTTTTGTGGCAGACTTTTCTGTGGTTTTCTTTTTTCTGTACGGCCTTCTGGCATTGTGTGTACTGGTGCAATTGGGTTATGTGGTGTATTATATTCCGGCGCTGTTGCGCTATAAAATGGCCTCTGCAGGTGCTAAGCCACCAGTTTCGGTAATGGTTTGCGCCCATAACGAGCACGAAAACCTGGTAGAGCTGCTGCCCCAGTTTTTTCAGCAGGATTATCCGCAGTTCGAGATTATTGTAATTAACGACCGGTCTGAAGACGAAACAGATTTTTACCTGAGCAGCCTGCAGCAATTATACGCCAACTTAAAGGTAGTAACCATTAAAAGTACGCCGCAGCAAATGAGCCCGAAGAAATATGCCATTACACTGGGCATCAGGGCGGCCAATTACGAACATTTACTTTTTACCGATGCCGATTGCCGGCCGGTAAGCCAAAATTGGATAGCTGGCATGGCATCTGGTTTTGCCAATAAAACCGACATTGTGTTAGGGTATTCGCCTTACGAAAAAAAGAAAGGGCTGCTGAATTCGCTTATCCGTTTCGAGACATTGCTGACAGGCTGGCAGTACCTCTCGGCTGCCATAAAAGGCAATGCTTACATGGGCGTAGGAAGAAATTTAGCATACACAAAATCGGTTTTTTTCAGGCAAAAAGGCTTCGCTTCGCACATAAGAAAGCTTAGCGGCGACGACGATTTATTCGTAAACCAGGCTTCAAGTAATAGTGTAATTAAAGTTGTAATTATACCTGAAAGCCAAACGATTAGCAAACCGAAAGAAACCTGGGCTGCCTGGTGGAAACAAAAGCGGCGGCATCTATCGGCAGGAGGCAGTTACAAGCAGGCAGATAGAAGAAGATTAGGGCTATATATTTTGAGTACTATACTTTTTTATATACTTTCCCTAATTATTTGCGTATTACCTCTTGTAACCTGGTGGCTGGGCATTCTATTTGTAGTTCGCTCGGTAACCGTACTAGGTTTTTACTACGCTGCTTCCAGAAAATTGCACGACCGCATTTCGTTTTTGCTCCTGCCATTTCTGGACCTGATTTATTTTATAGTGTTTATTAGTTTAGGCATTTCACTTTTGTTTAGCCGAAAGGTCAGATGGAAATAACAGAAAAGAAAGACAACACGCGCGAAGAAGAAATAGAAAAAACCGGAAAAAACGCCCCGGAAGATACTACAGAAGAGAATTCTGATTCGGAAGAGAACAACGAGGAAGAAGAGGAAGAGGAGAAACCCGAACCCAAGCAATTCTCGGCCAAGGCCAAGCACGATTTTAAGCTGATCCGCTCTGCAGTAGAAGATGGTAACGACAAGGCTTACGCCGAGCTGATGCACATCTACAAAAAGCCCGTTTACCACGTGGTTTTAAAAATGGTGCGCAACCCGGACGATGCCGAAGATTTAACCATCGAGGCATTTGCCAAGGCTTTCCGGAATTTGCATAAGTTTAACCCCGAGTACGCTTTCAGTACCTGGCTTTTCCGCATCGCGACCAACAACTGCATAGATTTTATCCGCAAGAACAAGATAAAGACGATGAGCATCGACTCGGCTATTAAAATAGATAATGGCGACGAGATCACAATAGATTTTAAAGACCGCAACCTGAACCCTCAGGAAACGGCCATCAAAAATCAGAAAATTGAGCTGATGCAAACCATCGTTAGCAAGCTGCCGCCCAAATACGAGCGCCTGGTAACGCTGCGGTATTTCGAGGAACTCTCGTACGAAGAGATCGCAAAAGAACTTAGCGCGCCGCTTGGCACCGTTAAGGCACAATTGCACCGTGCCCGCGAACTGCTGTACGACATGATTAAAGGGAAAAAGGATATTATTTAACAGATTTTTTTACGTCTGCTTAATTACCTGCGAAGGCCAAAAAAATGGCTGCCGCAGCCCAAAACGTTAAAAGCCTGCCAATACGCTGTTATTATTAACAGAAAGTTGGCGGGCTTTTGTAATTTTACCCGCTAACGGGCGTTATTTTGCCCTCCGCAGCGTTATGATCAACCATATTCTTTACTATTTTCCTGACCTTAGCAGCCATCAGAAACAGCAGCTGGAAGCGCTCGCGAAAGGCTACCGGTACTGGAACGAACGGGTAAATGTGGTATCGCGGCAAGATATAGAAATGCTGGAAGTGCATCATTTGCTGCACTCGCTGGGCATAGCCAAAGTAGTGCGGTTTGGACCCGGAACGCATGTGCTGGACGTGGGCACCGGGGGCGGATTGCCCGGATTGCCCCTGGCGGTTTTGTTTCCGGAAACCAAATTTCACCTGATAGATTCTATTGGCAAAAAGATAAAAGTGGTGAATGAACTGGCCGAAGAAGCAGGGCTTAAAAACGTGAAAGCCAGCCACCTGCGCGCAGAGCAGGACCGCGGGCAATACGAGTACATCGTGAGCCGCGCCGTAACCCGTTTAAGCAATTTTATGCCCTGGATAGAGCACCGCTTTGCGCCGCACCCAGAGCCGCAACACGGCTTGTATTACCTTAAAGGCGGAGATCTGGAAGAAGAATTGCAGGAAGCCGGCGTACCCCACGCGCTTTACAAACTTTCGGATTATTTTAAAGAAGAGTTTTTCGAAACCAAGAAAGTGGTTTTTGTGCCCGCCACCGCACCTGCGTAAAAAAGTAATTTTAAGCCCTTGGGTTTGTATTC
>JAFADQ010000142.1 GCA_023424725.1 Bacteroidota bacterium | reverse complement strand
TAGAACCATTTCCTGATAATGGAATAACGCTTTGCCAGGGCCAAACCTTTCAGATTAAACCGGTTATTAAGGTCGATTCTGCAGTAACCGATCCGGAATTCGTTTACAACTGGAGCCCGGCAACCGGCCTTAGCAATGCGTCGGTTTTAAATCCGGAAATTAGCTTCGCGGGGCAAAATCCGGCTATGTATACCCTGGCAGTTAGCAGTGGAGCCTGCAGCGCCGCTGCCACGTTACAAGTGCATTTCGTGCCTTCGTTTTCTGTGTCGGGCAGTGTTTTACAAAATGAGTTTTGCCTTGGCGATACCATTCGGTTGGCCGCCGCTATTTCGCCGGCAGGTTTGCAGGGAGCAAGCTATTCCTGGTACGGCAGCGGAGTTTTAGAGCTGCAAAATAACAGCACAAATGCTGTTCCGGCTGCTCTGGGAAACCAAATATATATCGTTTCGGCTTCTTTAGGAAATGCCTGCGAAAGTACAGACACAATGCTTGTTCCGGTAACTGGTGTGCGGCCGTTTATTTCTGATATATCGGCCATGCCAAACCCGGCCTGCGAAGGCGATTTGGTGGTTTTTTCCGCCACGGTTAAGCCGCCCGTTTTGGTGGCCGACGACTATGTTTTTGACTTTAGCTGGTGGTCTGGTAACGGAATTACAAGTTTAGAAGGGTTGCAGAATCCGGTTGTTTCTGCTCATGTAACTTCTCCCGGGTGGTTTTATTTAAGCGCCTCCGATTACGGCATTTGTTTTGCGAAAGATTCTGTTCGGGTAGATGTAAACGCTGCGCCTGAATTAGATTTCGCTATAAATTTTTACCCCGATAGCCTTACGCCCGTGCCGGTAACCGTTTATTTTGAAAACAAAAGTGCCGGCAATATTGCTGAGGTTAAATGGGAAATTATGGCGCCTGCCAATGATGTGTTTTCTGGTTTTGGCACCGGCTATTTTGCAGAGAAACAGTTTACAGAAAACGGTAATTTTCTGGTGAAAATGATTGTTAGAACACCTCAGGGCTGCGAATTCGAGAAAATCAAACCATTACATATCGGCGCCTATATTCCTGCCAACATCATTACACCTAACGGCGATGGGATCAACGATGAGTTTTATGTACCTGGCTTAAAACCGGGCAGCAAAGTGCACATTTTTAACCGTTGGGGCAAGGCGATAACAGAATTCGGCGCCGGAGAAAAATGGACACCCCAACAGGACTTACCATCCGGAATTTATTTCTATTCTGTGCGGCAAAATAACGGTGGCAATACTTACAAAGGCTGGCTCGAAATTATCCGCTAAAAATGGCTTTGCTGCCCTGTAACGCCCATAAAATTGCCCGCCGCGGCCTAACGCTTCACCTTCGATCTTGACAAATAAACCCCGGCGAAGATCAACAAAATAAAAATTACTTTTTGCCACGATAAACTATCCTGCCCCAGCGCAATTGCGATAAGTCCGGCCAAAACTGGCTGCAGGTATATATAGCTGCCCACCACTCCGGGCGAGACATGGGTCATGGTCCAGGCGTTTAATAAATAAGCCACCACCGTAACGAAGAAAACGATAAAGAAAACTGAAAGCCAAACCGGCAGCGGCAATTGGGCCCAGTTTATGGCAGATAATTCGGGCAAACCAAACGGAATTACGATGGGCAGCGCGAATAAAAACGTGTAAAAACTAACCGTTAAGGCACTGTAACGCTGCAGCAACGGCTTTGCCAGAATTAGGTACGTTGCATAAGACGCGGCATTTATAAAAACCATCACATCTCCTTTAATACTGGCTACGGCATCTGCTTTTCCGGCCGATAATACCAATAAGGTAGCGCCGGTTATGCCCAGGGCTATACCTATCCAACGAACCAGTTTTATCTTTTCTTTCAGCACAAATGCCGCGCCCGCGAGCACCAGAATAGGGGTTACCAGCATCAAAACCGAGGCATGAATAGGAGAGGTGAGGCTAAGGCCTTTAAAGAAGAAAAGCTGGTTTACGGCAACGCCAAAAAATCCGCAGGCAATTAACCGCCACCAATCTTTCTTATCTATTTTTTCTGATTTTATAAAAAGCTGCAAGGCCAGAAAACACAGGCACGCCAGGCTAACGCGAAGCAAAATAAGCGCGAAAGGCTGCACATAGTCGGGCATCACAAATTTGGCCACCGAGTAGTTGGCGCCGTAAATTAAAGCAACGGTTAACAATCCGGCGTGTACGCGGGCTTCTTTCCACATAGGGCTGCAAATGTACTACCTTTGTTGGCTTAATTTCGTTTAGTGGAAGTAGCCCTACGGCGAAACCCTATAATCAGCAACACAATTTATTTACCTTGGCACTCAGCAATTCACCAGATATGTTCGCTTCGCAGTTGCCGAAGCATATTCCGCTTCCGGAGCGAATGCGCCCGCAAACGCTTGCCGATTATACCGGCCAGAAACATTTGGTAGGAGAGGGCAAACCCCTGTCGCGGATTGTAGAAACCGGCAACCTGCATTCTATGATCTTCTGGGGGCCGCCCGGGGTTGGAAAAACCACGCTGGCCAACATTATTTCGCAGCAACTAAAGCGGCCGTTTTATATTTTAAGCGCCATTAGCGCGGGCGTAAAAGACGTG
>JAFADQ010000052.1 GCA_023424725.1 Bacteroidota bacterium | reverse complement strand
TGCTCGGGTTCGATTTCAGATGGAATGTATTTAATACCGCGCAATTGTACGGGCAAATTATGCTGGATGAATTTCTGATAAGCGAAATACGCTCCCGCAACGGCTGGTGGGCAAATAAACAGGGCTTTCAACTAGGTGCTAAGTACATAGATGCTGCGGGCATCAAAAACCTGGATCTGCAAGCCGAATTTAACTTTATACGGCCGTATTCTTACACGCACAACGCCCGCGAAGAAGGGATAACAGAGCACCACGGCAGCCATTCTCATTACATGCAACCACTTGCCCACCCTATTGGGGCAAACCTGCGCGAGCTAATCGGTATTGTGCGCTACCAGCCAATACCGCGGCTTATGCTAACCGCCAAAGGAATTTACACGCAATACGGCGCCGATACAACGGGCAGCAACTGGGGCACCAACATTCTGCTAGATTATACTACCCGCGAGCAAACTTACGGCAACCAGGTGGGGCAGGGCGTGCGCGTAAATCAATTATTTGTAGACTTAACCGCCACCTGGCAACTGCGCCAAAATGTATTTATAGATGCTACCTTTATTCGGCGCGATGCCAGCGCAGCAGTAGAATCTGAAAGCCGCAGCACCAATATCGCTACCCTGGGTTTCAGATGGAATATAGACAGGCGATTGTTTGAGTTTTAATGTAATCTTCTAAAGGATTCGCCAAAGGCGTTCCGGATAAGGGAATTTAAAATAACCTCAGCAGTTAGTGTCTGGTGCATGCCTTTTTGCTCCACGCAGGTTTTGTAGGGCCTAATCGCATTCGCCCTGTTTCGCCGGTAAATAAAATTCCTTTCCAATGGCCCCAAAATTGACCTCCGCAGGGTTTTAAAACAGCAAAACTTACTTAAAATCCCGCAGTTGCATTTGCAAACCGCCCGCCTTCTGAACTGCGCGCCGAAAACCGTACCTTTGTTTTTCAGATGAAAACTTACTGGCGAATTCTTTCCTTTGCCCGGCCCTTTAGCCGCTATGTGCCCATGTATATTATTACGGCACTACTGGCGGTTATTTTTGGGCTGGCAAACTTTACTCTTATTATTCCGCTGCTAAACGTGCTTTTCGAAACAACCGAACAGCACACGCGCGAGGTAGTTGCTAAACCCGGTTTTGCTTTTACCATAGATTATGTAAAAGGCTTATTCAATTACCATTTTACAAGAATAGTAGAAGAGCAAGGCAAAGTGGGAGCGCTGCAGTTTGTGTGCGCCCTGCTAATTGTATCGGTTTTATTATCTAATATTTTCAAGTATTGGTCGGCCAGAATTTTGGCGGCCGTGCGGGCGCAGGTGGTGTATAATGTACGCAAAGAAGTATTTAGCCGCCTCACGCAAATGCACCTGGGCTATTTCAGCAACGAGCGCAAAGGCGATCTTATGTCGCGGCTCACTTCAGATGTTGCAGAGGTAGAATACTCGGTTGTTAATACGCTTACCGTTATTTTTCGCGAGCCGGTTACGGTTATCGGTTTCTTTATAATTCTCTTCTCTATATCGTTTAAGCTAACCCTGTTTACCTTAATTCTGCTGCCGGTATCTGGTTTAATTATTTCAGAAATATCTAAACGGCTAAAAAGACAGGCCGCAATCGGGCAAGATACCCTGGGCCACATGCTTAGCATTATAGACGAAACCCTGAGCGGCATGCGCGTAATAAAAGCCTTTAACGCCGAAGATTTTATGCGCCGCAAATTTGGCCGCCGCAACCAGCAATACGAAGGCGTGGTGCGCTCTATGGCCAACAAACGCGATCTGGCTTCGCCCATGTCGGAGTTTTTGGGCGTGGGCGTGGTAACAATAATTTTGCTCTATGGCGGCACGCTGGTTTTACGCAACGAATCTGACCTTAGCGCATCCGAATTTATTGGCTACCTGGTGCTGTTTTCTCAAATTCTGGTGCCGGCAAAAGCCATGTCGTCGGCTTTTAGCAACATACAGCGCGGCCTGGTGGCCGGCGACAGGCTGATACATTTAATAGACAGCCAGCCTGCTATTAAAGATAAGCCAAATGCCAAAGTATTAAACACCTTTACAGATGCCATAGAGTTTAACGATGTAGGCTTTAAGTACGAAAACGATACTGTGCTGGAAGGCATAAATTTGCGCATACCAAAAGGCAAAACCATAGCGCTTGTGGGCCCTTCCGGCGCCGGTAAATCTACACTGGCCGATCTGGTGCCAAGGTTTTACGACCCAACTGCGGGCGCTATTAGCATAGATGGCCACGACCTGCGCGATTGCACGCTTATTTCAGTCCGGCAGCACATGGGCATTGTAACCCAGGAATCGGTGCTGTTTAACGATACCATTTACAACAACATTATATTTAACAACGAAAACGCCACGGCCGAAGATGTAGAGCGTGCAGCTAAAATTGCTAACGCGCACGAGTTCATCATTCAAACTCCCGAAGGCTACCAAACCATTATAGGCGACAGGGGCGCGAAACTAAGCGGCGGGCAGCGGCAACGCTTAAGCATTGCCCGCGCCGTGCTCAAAAATCCGCCTATTTTAATTTTAGACGAGGCCACTTCTGCCCTCGATACCGAATCTGAAAAACTGGTGCAGGAAGCGCTTACCAACCTGATGAAAAACCGCACGTCTATCGTTATCGCGCACCGCCTCAGCACCATACAACACGCCGACGAAATTGTAGTTTTGCAGGCCGGAAAAATTGTAGAACGCGGCGCCCACGAAGAGTTGCTGAAAAGAAGCGGATTATACGCGCGGTTATTACAAATGCAGGGGATGTATTAGATTTTAGATGTGCATATAAAAGATGGGCAGAACTATAGAATTTTTATTCTTACAAAGCCGCCCACCTTTTCCGGGCTGAAACATAAGAAAGGCTTATCTAAATATGAGAAACTTTACAATAAATTGGGTTGCAATGCCCCGTATATTGGCCCTCGCTGCCCTGCCCGCAAAACTTATCTTCAGAACTTTGTAACCTTAACGCGTTAGTTTAGGTAATTCTAATTTCAATCTTCTACTAAATTTCAATATGGGGCTATTACATTTGCACCCAAATTCATGCAAACTGCTCCTTTTATTTTACAAATACATTTTTTAAAACGGCATTTCCTTTTATTGGGGTGCCTGCTGTTGTTTTGTGCATGCAACCAAAACAACCGCAAACCTGTGCTTATTGCTAACAAACCGGCGCCGGTAGTAATAGATACCATTCCCGATTATCCGGCAATTCCGCCTTCCGATTTTGCAACCTTTATAAACACGCCTTCGCGCTGGGTAGATTCTGTTTTTAAAACCATGACGCCCGACGAGCGCATCGCGCAGCTCATGATAGTAGAGGCGTTTTCTAACCAGGGGCCTAAATACGAAGAAGATGTGCTGCACCTGATTAAGGAATACAAAATAGGCGGAATTATCTGGTTTCAGGGCGGGCCGGTGCGGCAAGCCAACATGACGAATAAGTTTCAGGCGGCTTCTAAAATCCCGTTGCTGATCTCTATGGATGCAGAATCGGGCGTGGGAATGCGCCTTGATAGCACCGCGCTTTACCCGCTGCCCATGATGCTGGGCGCCTTACAAAACGACAGCCTTATTTACCAACTGGGCCGCGAAGTTGCCGCCGAATTTAAGCGCCTGGGAATGCACATGAACTTTGCACCGGTTGCCGACATCAACAATAACCCGCGCAACCCGGTAATAAGTTACCGCGCCTTTGGCGAAGAAAAACACCTGGTATCGCGAAAAAGCCTTGCCTATATGCGCGGCATGCAGGATTATGGCATTATAGCCGTAGCAAAGCACTTTCCGGGCCACGGCGATACCGATGTAGATTCGCATTACGATTTGCCGCTGATACAACACACCCGCGAACGCCTCGACTCGGTAGAGCTTTTTCCGTTCCGCGAGCTGATTATGGCCGGTGTTGGCGGCATTATGGTAGCCCACATGGATATTCCGTCGCTTGATTCGGTAGTAAACTTGCCCTCCAGTTTATCTGAACCTGTTGTTTCCGGGCTGTTGAAACAAGAAATGGGCTACCAGGGGCTTATAATTACCGATGCAATGGTAATGCACGGCGTAACCAAACATTTTAAACCCGGCGAAGGCGAAGTGCTGGCACTGCAGGCGGGCAACGATATTCTGGAGCGGATGGTAAGCGTGCCCAAAGCTATAGCGGCCATAAAAGCGGCCATCAGAGCCGGAAAATTAAGTCAGAAAGAGATAGACCGGCGCTGCAAACGCGTGCTGGCAGCAAAATTGTGGCTGGGCCTGGATAAATATCAGCCAATACAAACCGATTCGCTGTTTCAGGACTTAAACCCTAAAATCGCAGACGAGCTCAATCGTTTTATAGCCCGGGAAGCCGTAACCCTTGTAGAAGCAAAAAAACGGGCTCTGCCTGTAAAATCCTCTAAAATGCTTAGGCGGCATAAAATTGCAACAGTTTCTTTTGGCTCTTCTTCCCGAACTGCGTTTCAGAAACAAGTTGCTTTGCATGCGCCAAATACCGATCATTTTGTGCTGCCCCGCAAAAGCAAACCAGGCGCCGTGGCCACGCTCCGTAATAAACTCCGGAAATACGATGTTGTACTTGCAGGAATTTACGGACCCAGCGAGCGCCCCAGCAACAATTTAGGCTACACAAAAGCCGAAACAAAGCTTATAAGCGACCTGGCCGTAGCGGGCAAAACCATTTTCACGCTTTTCGATAATCCGTATGCGCTTTCGCAATTTCCGGGAATAGAAAAATCGAGAGCAGTGTTAGTGGGTTATCAGCGGTTACAAGCATCTCAGGAAGTGGCTGCAGACATTATTTTCGGAGAAAGACAGGCAAAAGGCACACTTCCTGTAACCATTCAGTACTCAAATAAGTAACGTATTATACCAGGAGTACGCACCTCAGGCTGCCAACTGATAATTTTAACTTTCGGTTGTAAGAAAAAAGCTTTTCGTTCGTTATCCTGTAACGTATAAAACAAACATTTTCATTATAAAACCCAACACCATGAAAACTAACAATCAAACCAACACTAACGCAGGCACCAGCACCAAAGCCGCAAACGATACCACCGGCAATGCTACCGCAAGCGCTTCTAATTCTACTACAAATTCTGGTTCTAACTCAGGCTTTGGTGCAAGCAACGGCGCCAGCGGCGGCAGCGAATCTGCAAACCCGCTTAACGACATTATGGGCATGGCGGCTCCGTATTTAGGCATGCTTACAGACCAGGCAGGCCGCGTTCCGGAACTACTAAAAACCGCGCAAAATACCGTAACCAGCAGCTACAAAAACATGAGCACAACTACCAAAGTGGTTACGGCAAGCGCGCTGGCAGTAGGCGTAGGCTTACTGGTAAATAACATGCGCAAAAACAAAAATGCCGCCTCTAACAGCAACACCGCCAACAGCAAAAAAGGCAACAAAAACAAAGCGTAATTTGCCGCCGGTTTATTTCTGAAATAAAGTGAAAAAGAGAGCTGCATGGCTCTCTTTTTTTGTGGCCTGTAGCGAGAAGTCCGGCAAGAAATACTAAATTTCCCCGCAGAGTTTATAACTAATTTCGCCGCAACTACCGTATAGCCTTTTTCAGTTATTTCTGAATCGTGTTTTTACCTTCTCACACCCCTAAAAATGGCCTTACCAGCTAATCTTTATATCGGAACATCGGGCTGGAGCTACGCCTGGAAAGGGATTTTTTACCCCGAAGACCTGAAATCGGCCGATTACCTGAACTACTTCGCGCAGCATTTTAATACCACCGAAATAAACAGCAGCCACTACCACTACACCATGGAAAAAACCATACAAAAATGGCTGGCCCAAACTCCTGAGCATTTTAAGTTCGCGGCCAAAATGCACCAGGATATCACGCACAAAAAACGCTGGGTAGATGTAGATGCAGAGCTTGAAAAATGGATGAGCCGGTTTGTAATTATGGGCGACAGGTTAGGGCCGGTTCTGGTACAGTTACCACCAAGTTTCAGGTTTGAATTGCTGACCGCCGAGAACTTTTTTTCGCTGTTACGCGACAGATACCCCGAGCAAATGTTCGCTCTGGAAGTGCGCCACAAATCGTGGCTGGAAGCAGAGCCTATAGACATGCTGAAATTCTACAACATTGCCCTTGTAATTGCCGATTCGCCGCGCTGGCCAAAGATAGAAACCACTACTTCCGACACGGTATACTTACGGTTACACGGCGAAGAAAAACTATATTCCGGCCCTTATTCTGACGATGCTCTGGAACGCTACGCCTATATGATAAACGACTGGCTGCTGGACGAGAAAGAAGTGTGGGTTTTCTTCAACAACACCATTGGTGGCGCGGCTACAACAGATGCAAAAAGGCTGCAGAAGGTTATAGATAATTTGTAACGAAGTTAAGCTGCGGTAGGCAAAAAACGGCCTACCGTAGCCTAAAAAAACCAGGCTGGAGCCTGGCGATCCAGACCGCCAGGCTCCAGCCTGGTAATCAATCTTCCCTTTAAACCTGAGTTCGATTAAAAACTGAGCTATAATGCACTTTACTGGCCTTTACCCCCCTCTCCCCTTCCCTCTCCCGCCCCTTAGGGGGAGAGGGAGAATAAGGAGCCTGCGGCATACTGGTTATAGGCTTCGCAAGAGGCGCTTTACAACGGGTTTTTTAGTAAAATATTAATCGAACTCAGGTATTTAGCTAAAAACCTGCAATAAAAAGTGGGCTGCAACGGCCAGAAAAACGGCCACCGCAGCCCAATCTAAAAAATCCAACAACTCCTGTAAATCCAAATTCTGACTAATTCCTTGCCCGCAGCGCGTCTCTAATTTCAGTAAGCAGCACTTCTTCTTTGGTTGGCGCTGGCGGCACCGCCGGCGATTCTGCTTTTTTGCGCATTAAATTGTTCATGATCTTTACCACGGCAAAAATGGCAATGGCAATGATCATGAAATCGATTACGGTTTGAATGAAATTACCATAACTCAGGTACACGCCTTCGGTTACCACTTTTCCGGCGGCATCTAAAACCGGTTCTTTCAGAGTGGCTTTCTGGTCTTTAAAATCTACTCCTCCGGTGGCAATCCCGATAGGCGGCATAATAACATCGCTTACCAGCGAGGTTACGATTTTCCCGAAGGCAGTACCGATGATAACACCTATGGCGAGGTCCATCACGTTACCGCGCATCGCAAATTCTTTAAATTCTTTCAACATTCCCATAATGGTATTTTTTTGTGTGGTTAGTGTAAGTCAATATTACCTTTTTCGTGCCAATTTTCAAAGAATCTATAATTTTATTTAGAAAAAAAAAAGCTACACAACAATCCGGTCTGTGGCTTACTGTTTCAGATTATATTATAACGTTTAATGATAGGCTGGCACGGCCATTAAATTGCCCATTACAGCCCAAAACCCCGTCAGGGGTGATCTATTGGTAGCAACCAGAACCGCTAAAAGTTAAGAATCCCGTAGGGATGGCATAAAATCTTCTATTCGAAATTATGCCATCCCTACGGGATTATTTTACCTGATCTTTATTCTTTACTACCAATATTTCACCCCTGACGGGGTTAATGGTGTACGCGCTTTAATTAGTTGGACAATACTAAAAGCGGCAAAGAATAGTTTAAGCAAACGAATACGCTTCTGTCTCGATAACCGTCTTCGCAATTCTTCTCCGGGCTTCTATGGTGTTGAACGGTGCCAGCTTTGTAAAACGTTTTAATCCCATCAACAACAAGCGCTGGTCGTCGCCTTCGCTCATTGCGGAAATAGCGGTGCGGCCGGCTTTGCCCAGTCTTTCTATAGAATCGGCCATTACCACTTTGGCAATGTCTATCTGGTTCGCAACGGTATCTTCGCCGCGCATTCCGGCCAGTTTTTGCACGCGCAGCAAAGTAGATTCTGCCACGTAGGTTTGTATGGCCATATCCGCTATCAGCATTAGTATTTCCTGCTGTTTATCCAGGCCCATCATGTATTTCTGCACTGCGCTTCCGGCCACCATCAGCACGGCTTTTTTCATGTTGGCGATGGCTTTGCGCTCGGCGGCAAAAAGTGTTTCGTCTTCGTCGCCTAAATCCGGAATTTCCATCAGTTCTTGCTGAATGGCCATAGCCGGTTTCATAAGGTCGAGCTCGCCTTTCATGGCTTTTTTCAGTACCATGTCTACGGCCAGCATGCGGTTGATTTCGTTGGTGCCCTCAAAAATGCGGTTGATGCGCGAATCGCGGTAGGCGCGGTCCATCGGGTAATCGGCAGAGAAACCGTAGCCGCCATAAATCTGCACGCCTTCGTCTACACAATAATCCAACGTTTCCGATCCGTCTACTTTCAGAATCGCGCATTCTACGGCGTATTCTTTGGCGGCGCCCATCAATGTTTCGCCGGAGCTTTTGCCGCCCTCACTTAGCTTCTGCTCCATCTCGTGGATCATTTGCCCGGTGCGGTACAAACTAGATTCCAGCGCGAAGGTGCGGATAACCTGCTCGGCCAGTTTATGCTGAATAGCCCCGAAACCGGAAATCGGCTGACCGAATTGCTGCCGCTCATTGGCATATTTCGCCGATAAACCGACCACACTTTTGCAAGCTCCCAGACACGCAGCACCCAGTTTTATGCGCCCGATATTCAGAATATTAAACGCGATTAAATGGCCTTTGCCAATCTCTCCCAAAATGTTTTCTTTCGGCACTTTACAATCGGTAAAAAACACCTGGCGGGTTGAGGAGCCTTTAATTCCCATCTTGTGCTCTTCCGGACCGAGGCTTAATCCTTCTGTGCCTTTCTCTACAATAAAACCGGTAAATTTATCGCCGTCTACCTGCGCGAAAACAATGTACACATCGGCAAAACCGCCGTTGGTGATCCACATTTTCTGGCCGTTCAGCACGTAATGGTTGCCGTCTTCGGTCGCGATGGCCTTGGTTTTGGCCGCCAGAGCATCCGATCCGGAGCCAGGTTCGGTTAAGCAATAAGCCGCCATCCATTCGCCGGAAGTTAGTTTAGGAAGGTATTTCTGCTTCTGCTCTTCGTTACCGAAATACAAAATAGGCAGCATTCCGATGCCGGTATGCGCCGCGAACGCCACGATAAACGAGTGCCCGCCGCCCAGCGATTCGGTAACCAAAAGCGAGGTGTTAAAATCCTGGTTCAGGCCGTTATATTTTTCGGGAATAGAAATGCCGAACAAACCCAGCTCACCCGATTTTTCCATCAGCGAGCGCATCAGCCCTTCTTCCATCGAGTCGATGCGGTCCAGAATCGGGTGCACTTCGGCAGAGATAAAATCGCGCGCGGTGGCGGCCATCATCTGCTGCTCTTCGTTAAAATCTTCAGGGATGAAAACGGTTTGCGGATCGGTTTCGCGGAGCAGGAATTCTCCGCCTTTTAAAGTATGTTGAGTTGCTGCTTCCATGTTGACATTGTTTTGAATTAGATAACGCTAATATAAAGAAAAATGTTCGGCATGCATACTATTTAAATGTGCAAATTTTAAATGTGCAGATGTGAAGATGGCGCCAGATGTAGAGACCAGGCACGGCCTTGTCTAACGTTAGAATGATTTTTATAATGCCACTTAAAAACTGCAAAACGGTTGTTAACTGTTTCGCTGTGTAGGAACCGGAGACAAGGCAGTGCCTTGTCTCTACAGAACCTGCGATGGCCAATTTTCCTGCCGCGACAACCGAATTCGTTCCTGTTGTGTGTGCCTTCACAGAACACCTGCTTTCGTCAAAATTTCGTCTTCCATTAAACCATAACTTTCGGTTTGTGAAGGCACAGTCTGAGGTGAAGAAAATTGTGCATTAAATATATCCTTTCATGCATTCATCCATTCTTCCATTCATCTGTTACCGCAACAGCTCATAAATCCCGGCTACACCTTGCCCGCCGCCTACACAGGCCGTTACCATGCCGTACTTTTTGTTTTGCCGACGCAGGTCGTGGAATAATTGTATGCTGAGTTTGGCGCCGGAGCAACCCAGCGGGTGGCCCAGCGCGATGGCGCCGCCGTTCGGGTTTAGCTTGTTCATATCTATGCCAAGCTCGCGCACCACCGCTACAGATTGCGAGGCAAAGGCTTCGTTTAGTTCTATGATGTCGATGTCGTCCAGTTTCAAACCGGCTAATTTCAGCGCTTTCGGG
>JAFADQ010000043.1 GCA_023424725.1 Bacteroidota bacterium | reverse complement strand
CGGCCCAATTCCTTTGCCTACCGAGAAGGACAAGTACACCGTTCTTCGTTCGCCACACGTAAACAAGAAAGCCCGCGAGCAGTTCCAGCTTTGCACTTACAAGCGTTTAGTAGATATTTATTCTACTTCTGCTAAAACTGTAGATGCCCTGATGAAGCTTGAGCTTCCTTCCGGAGTAGACGTTGAGATTAAAGTTTGACGAATACTTTCCTTTATAATTACAAAAGCCGGTTCTGCAAAGAGCCGGCTTTTTTGTTGTGTTTACCACAAATTGAACGGGTTAACCAGAATTCGCGGATTACGAATGGAAACGCTTTGGCCTGTAGCGCAAGGTTTTTTAGGCGCTACAGGTTTGGCTATATTATAGAGGCGGCAATGCCGTGCCTTTTTGGGTTTGGCTATATAGCGCCGCCAAAATTGATATTACGCATCAAAATTTTGATTAGCTACAATACGCCGGTTGGGTCTTAACCAGGTTTAGTAAGGCAGTGCCGTATTTCTAAAGTGGGCTGCAACGGCCAAAAAACACTATGCCAGAGCATAAAATTAGTGGCTGACCTTAATTTCCTGCTTTAAAAAATCTGCTTTATAATCGTGAGCAAACTGATGGAAGTCACGCGCTTTTTTGCCGGTTATTCTTTCTACCTCGTTGGTTACCTCGGCACAATTTCCCGCCTTGCCAGCCGCATGCAGTTCTATCATTGCATCTACTAAATTATCTGGAACATGATGGCTCAACATGGCTTCTCTGGCTTCTTCATCTGTTATTTCCTGATACGAAATATTGCGACCGGTTACATGCGCTATCTGGTGCGCAACTTGCTGTACAGACAGTGCCTCGGGGCCGGTTAAAGTAATTGCCTGGTTGTAATATTGGTCTGTCATGAGCACGTTTTTGGCCACTTCAGCTATATCGCGCACATCTAGGTAGCTAATTTTTCCATCAGCTAATGGAAGGAAAATGGCGTTGTCGTTCCGGATGTTCTCACCATAAAAGTTTGCGAAATTTTGCATAAAAGAAACCGGCCGGAGATGGGTAAATGGAATACCGGAATTTTCTATCAGCTTCTCTATTTCGCGGTGCCAGCGGCCCAGCTGCGTTCCGGGCTCTGCATCGGCTCCATAGGCAGATAATCGTACAATATGCTTTATATCGCATTTCCTGGCCTGCTCTACCAGGCATTTTGCCATCTCTACCTGGGTTTCAGAAAATGGGGTAATCAGAAACAACTTTTCTACTCCGGTCATGGCTGCCTCTATTGTTTCGGGCCGGCTGAAATCTATTTCCACCAATTCAACCTGCGGATGTTTAAGCCGTTCGCCTTTAATGATAGAATGTACGCCGGCCCGGATATGTGCCCCTGATTCTTCTAAAGTTTTAATTGTGGCAGTACCCACGGTACCTGTAGCGCCTGTAATTAATATAGTATGCATAAGTTGCCTTGCGATTATGTTCGGGTTTAACAGAAGCTTTGCTATACGATAGACGCGGCTGAAGGTATGCTTTCCTGGATATTACTTTTTAGGGGTTCCTATAAAAAGTTTGCCCTGCTCATTCGTAATTATAAAATCAGAATTATTGAAGAATACAATAGCCTCGGCCTGAGATGACCGTCTGAAGGGGATGCAAAAGCGGCTATTTATAAAGGGCATGCCTCTAAAAAGATATATTTTGCCATAACCCAGCAAGGCAGAAACGCTATTGTTTGTTACGGAGGCGGCGCCAGTAATCCAGGTTTTTATTTTAAGGCTATCTATAAGTTCGGCGGCATAAGTGCCCGCCTGGTCGGGTAATTTATATTGCTTCGAGATCCGGTTGCCGCTCCAGTCTTTGCTGAAAAGCCAAAGGCTGTCGTTTTGCCAGATCATAGCTTCGCAATCAAAATTCATTTCGTTTTGCGGCGGCGGAAAGCTGGTTTGGTCGGGGTAATGAAATTTTATCTCGCCTAATAACGCCATATCTGCTTCGCGCACTTTGTAAATTGTAAGGTTTTTACGGTTGTTGGCGTTATTGCCAAAATCGCCTATGTACAGGTTGCCTTTGTCGTCTTTTGTTAAATCTTCCCAGTCTATGTTGCGGGCGCCGGTAATTTGTACTTGTTCCAGTATTTCTCCTTTTACATTTATCCGGAAAAGGTGGTTGCTGTTGCCGCCATCGTTCAGAATCCAGAGAGTTTGGTTGTCGGAGGCCAAAGCCAGGCCTGAGCTTTCGGGTATTTGAGGCGGCAGTTTACCCGTTTTGCGAATTTTATAAGATGGTTTCAACTTTTCGAAACCGCTCGCTCTCCAGTCGGCGCCGCATCCGCAAAACAACGTGTAGAAGAACACATACAACGAAATTGCCACGTCTTTAACCATTGTAACCCATCTTTCAAGTAAACATACGTAATGTTAAAAGCGCGCTAAAACTCCAGGTAAGGCTTAATTTTGGGAAGAACTTCGGGCTTCAGAAGTTTTATTTTTAGCAGTTCTTCTGGTTTGGTAAAAGCGCCATGCTGCTCGCGGTAAGCCACAATTGCCCTGGCGGTTTTAAAACCAATATACGGATGCCTGCCCAATTCATCGGCCGTTACGGTATTTATATAAATCCGGCGGGGCGTAAAATCAGGAGCCACGAAGCTGTATTTTAGAGTGCTGTCTACCACTTCCGGATCGAGGCCATATACTTCATGCAGTTGGTGCGGGCTGTAAAAACCTCCCGGCTTTGTGCGGTAGTTTATAATCCAGAGAG
>JAFADQ010000005.1 GCA_023424725.1 Bacteroidota bacterium | reverse complement strand
GTGCCGCCCATGATAGAGCGCCGCGGCGGCCATGTTTTTACACTATGCTCTACGGCCAGCATAGAGGCTTACCCAAACGGCGGCTCTTACTGCATTACCAAGCACGCCTTGTATGGCATGACAAAAGTGCTGCGCGAAGAAATGAAACCTTATAATGTGCGTGTGTCGGCTATTTTGCCAGGCGCAACCTATACCGCCAGTTGGGAAGGCGTAGATTTACCCGAAGAGCGTTTTATGAAACCCGAAGACGTTGCCGAAGTGATATGGTGTAGTTACAAATTATCGGGCCAAACGGTAATAGAAGAGGTGCTGATGCGGCCGCAACTAGGCGATTTAGGTTGAAATAAAGACCCGGTTTAGGGTTGGGCAATTAACTGGCCCGAGCCGGAACCTTGCCGCTCTGTTTCGGCTGGCTGGTTGTAATAATACACGTTGCCGCTATTCCGGAAAGTAGTGGCTAAAAAATCGATCGGGAAAACGTGGTTATCGCCCTGCCCAAAAACATTGCCCCATACCTGTTTGGCCTTTAGTTGCTGCGCGTAAATTTTCCCTACGCCAAAATTCTCGAATACAAGCAATGAAGCGCTACCCTTCAGCGTTATGTTACCATATTCATATAAGGTGCAGTAAATTTTGGTGCTTTTTAACTGAACATCAAAATCGCCGGCATCGGTTACATCCAGCCTAATGGTATCTTGCTCTAATTCGGTTTTTGTGCGAACGGTATTAATGCCATCATGAATAATTCTGCTGAAAGACGGAGCGTGCACTACAGCCTTAATTTCGCGCTTGTGGCTGCGCACCCAGTTACATTTGTTTATGTTCTGAAGTGTTAATGAGCCGTCGGTAACAGTGGTTTCCAGGTTTGCCATCAGGTTGTCGCCGGCAGTAAGCTCAATAAAATACGCGGTGTCTTTTACCAGTTCTACCTCAAAATTATCGAAAATCTGTATAGTAGAGAAAGGCTCTAATAGCCTGACATGTGTTTCTGTTTTGCCGGTGCTCTTAAAACAATCGAACTGGTTTTCTTTCTGGCAACCAGGCAACCCACCAAGCAGCAAGGCCCAAAAAAGCGTTCGCCAGAGGCCAAAAGTTGGTTTTTGATGAAAGAAAAAGAAAAATTTATTGATCACTACGCTAAGCTAAATCAAAACAAATATACACTTTAAGAAAAATACTAAGCAGTTATGCAGGTGGGCTTTTTTAAACCAAAAGAGAAATAGCCAAAATTTATTTCTACTGTACAGAGCTGCAAGCACCATAAAGTGGGTCGTTAGCGAAGAAATTTTAATGAGCCGCCGCATAAACCACCGCTAAGGCCCGAATTTTATTACTTTTGTAAGTTAACGCCAATAACCCAAGCGCATGGCAGTTGAAGTTAAGAACTTAACCAAGATTTACGGCACCCAACCCGCCGTAAACGATATTAGTTTTACCGTACAGGCCGGCGAAATTGTAGGCTTTCTCGGACCCAACGGGGCCGGAAAATCTACCACCATGAAAATAGCCACCTGCTTTTTGCCGCCCACTTCGGGCACCATAAATATTGTGGGCTACGATGTGGTAAATAACCCCATAGAAGTTCGCAAAAACGTAGGCTACCTGCCCGAGCACAACCCGCTTTACCTCGATATGTACGTGCACGAATACCTGCGCTTTATAGGCTCGTTGCATAATTTGGGTGGTAGCAAACTTACCAACAGGGTTAAAGATATGGTGGCCCTTACCGGCCTTACCATAGAGCAGAACAAGAAAATAGGCGCGCTCTCTAAAGGTTACCGGCAGCGGGTTGGGCTGGCGCAGGCCCTGATTCACGACCCGCAGGTATTAATTCTTGACGAACCCACCACCGGCCTCGACCCAAACCAGATAAGCGAGATACGCAACCTGATAAAGAATATAGGCAAAGAAAAAACGGTGATTTTCTCTACACACATTATGCAGGAAGTAAAAGCCATCTGCGACCGGGTGGTGATTATAAACCGTGGCAAACTGGTGGCCGATAGCCCGGTGGCGGCTCTGCAGGCCGGCGTAAACCAACAGCGCAGTTTCCTTGCCGAATTTGAGACTGAAATCGACATAAATGCTTTAAAGAATATTGCCGGTGTTGCTTCTTTAGAGCATTTAGGCGCAGGCCGTTACCGTATTCTTTCCGGTTCCGATATTCGCGGGGCGGTGTTTCAGCTTGCCGCGTCGCGCAACTGGCCACTGCTGGGAATGCAGGAAGAAGAGCGCTCCCTCGAAAAAGTTTTCCAATCGTTAACCCAACCCGGCGCTAAGTAGGGTCTTATATGTAATTAGTGAAATTGTGAATGAGCGAAATAGTGAATTAAGAAATTCAACATCACATCATCCGCACATTTGCACATCAATAAATCTGCACATCAACAAATGCTTGCTGTATTAAAAAAAGAGTTTAACAGTTACCTTAATTCGCTTATCGCTTATATAGTGATGGCGGTTTTTTTGGTGGCCATGGGTTTGTTTGTCTGGGTTTTTCCGGATTCTAATGTGCTCGATAACGGATTTTCTGACCTCGACAGCCTTTTTTACCTGGCGCCCTGGGTTTTTCTGTTCCTTATTCCGGCTATTACCATGCGCACCTTCGCCGAAGAGAAAAAAGCAGGCACCATAGAGCTGCTACTCACAAGGCCGCTTACCGACCTTCAAATTATTCTGGGAAAATATTTTGCCTCGCTTTTGCTGGTGCTGGTGGCGCTGCTGCCAACGTTGCTGTATTATGTAACTATTTATACGCTGGGCAACCCCAAAGGAAACATAGATTCTGCGGCCGTGGCTGGTTCTTACATCGGGCTGATTTTCTTGTCGGGTGTGTTTACCTCTATCGGTATTTTCTGCTCCAGCATCTCCGAAAACCAGATCGTTTCTTTTATTCTGGCCGTGTTTATGTGCTTTTTGCTGTACACCGGTTTCGAGTCGCTGGCATCTATAAATGTGTGGGGCAAGGCCAACTATTACATTATGCAGCTCGGCATCGCGGCGCACTACAGCGCCATCAGCAAAGGCCTTATAGATTTGCGCGATGTACTGTATTTTGTTACCATCATCGCCATCATGATCTTATCTACTAAACTTGTATTGGAAAGCCGGAAATGGTAAAAAATAATAAAAACCGGAGCCGCAAGTTCAACGATCTGCTTCAGTTCGGAATTATTGTGGCCGTACTGATAATTGTAAACCTGCTGGC
>JAFADQ010000031.1 GCA_023424725.1 Bacteroidota bacterium | reverse complement strand
GGCTACAATAGCGCTGATGGCTACAATGCCGCTCATAAAATCAAGCCCCAAACGTGAGAAAACATAGGCCAGCGGGTCGCCGACGGCAAGCTCGGTATAGGGCACCATGCCGGTAAGCACCAGCGCGATAGCGATGTAAAGCACCGTGCAGATTACAAGGCAAAACATCATGGCGCGGGGCAAATCGCGTTGCGGGTTTTTGGCTTCCTCGGCGGTGGTAGAAATAGCATCGAAACCTATGTAAGCAAAAAACACCGCCGATACGCCTTTCAGAACACCGCCCACTCCGTTTGGCGCAAAGGGGCTCCAGTTCTCTGGCGATACATAAAAAGCGCCCACGGCAATCACCAGCAAAATTACGATTACCTTTAGCAGCACCAGCAAATTAGCGGTGCGCTTGCTTTCGCGTATGCCGATGTAAACTAAATACGTGATCACGAAAACGATAAACAAAGCGGGCAGATCGAGCACTACCGGAAAGCCGAAAATGCGGGGCGCGGTTTCCCAGGCGGCGTTTGCGGCGGCTTGCGTGGGCGTAATATCTGCAAGGGCCGGATTTTGTGCCAACAGCGCCTGAACTTCTTGGTAGCCGCGGGAAGCACTCAGGTAATCCATCGTAAAATATTCCGGAATTTTAACCCCGAAACCGGCCATTACGCCCGTAAAATAATCGCTCCAGGATATGGCTACGGCAATATTCCCGATGGCGTATTCCATTAATAAATCCCACCCGATTATCCAGGCAATTAACTCGCCAAACGAGGCGTAGGCGTAGGTGTAGGCGCTGCCGGCCAGCGGAATAGAAGAGGCGAACTGCGCGTAACACATAGCAGAAAAACCGCAGGCAATGGCCGTAAACACAAACAGCAAACTTACGGCAGGCCCGCCCGCGAAAGAGGCATTACCGATGGTGCTGAAAATACCTGCGCCTATGATGGCCGCGATGCCGAAAGCGGTAAGGTCGGTTAGGGTAAGGCTGCGCGAGAGGCCGGTGTGATGGCCCAACGGGTCGGCGTTGGTTTCGGCATCGGCCAGAATGCTGGAAATGGTTTTTTTGCGGAATAGATCTTTAATGCGCACACGTTTGGAGTTTAGCGGCCAAAAGTTAGGAAAAACCAGCGGCTTTGCCGCAATACAGCAGCGCAGGTTGTGGTTTAATCTGAAAAATTTGTAAACCGGAAAGAAAATTTTTGTATTTATGTAGCGGCTCCGGCAACGCTTGCCCGGTAGGCCGGGTCTATACAAATGAACCGTTTTTTTCCTATTACGCCCTAAACTCCTACCCATGAAAAAACTTCTCCTCACTTTTTTGGCTCTCGCGGCCGGTTTTTTGCCCCTCGCAGCTCAGGATTGGGCGCCTTTTAAGATGGGGCACACGCCGTACTTTCAGGCGGGCGATAGTGTTTATTCGTTGCGCTTAACAAATGTGCAGGTAGTTGGAAGTGATAGTGTATTTAAGTTTAATCCGAGGGCTGTGGAAGGATTGAGCACTTCAGTTCCGGGATGTAGCCAAATTGGCGGTATGGGGCAATGGTTTAAAACAGACAATAATCTGTTTGGCAGCCAGATGATAAAAACCGGAACCGGAGATTATATTTTCATATTCGCTGAAGGAGATTCATTTTTGTTAAAGCCAACAGCGCCTCTTTCTCAGCAATGGGTTTTCTCGGGGCAACCGTTGTTGCAGGCGCAGGTTAGCAGCCGGATGGGCGGTGTGGTGCAGGGTATGCCCGATTCTATCGCGGTAATTTCTATCAGTAACGGCGACGAGATCAGCATAAGTAAAAACTACGGCCTGGTTAGCTCCCGCAGTTTTGAAGCATACCGTCAGGGTTCTACTTCTTCTCCTTTATTTTCGCTGCATAGTTTAGAGAATTCGGGCATTGGCCAGCCGGTTAGCAGTCCGTTTTTTGTATTCGATTTTCAAACAGGCGATAAATTTAAGTACCAGTTTACCCATTCATACGGTAATCCTATGATGGCGCCCTGCTCTACCGGTTTCAGAACGGTAGAAGTTTTAAACAGGCATGAGTCTCAGGGCGGAGATACAATTATCTATAAACTTAAAAAGCAAAGCCTGAAAAATTACACCGGATATTGCCTAGACTTGCCGGCCGGTGTGCATCTCTCAGATTTCGACACGGTTGATTTTGTAGTAACAGCCGCTGAAAATCCCCATCTTTTTAGTATTTCTCAGGAATACCGGCCCTTTACCAATGCCGCGAATTATTTTATCGAGCCATTTAACATTAGCCAGCATATTTCGCAGTTTAACGGCCGCATAGAAACAAGCTTTATAAGTGTTGGGCAAGACAACTGCGCGGAGTTTTATTTTATTCCTGTACCTTTTGGTGGTCCGCAGCTTAGCTATACGGCTGGTTTAGGGCTTGTGAATGAGTATTCTTACGTGTTTTATCCCGGGTCAGATTCCTACAACAATTTTTCCGAAAAACTAATTGCCTACATAAAAGGCAACGAAACCTACGGCAACTGGCAACCGCTTGTGTTAAGTCGTGAAGAAGAATTAGCAGAAAATCCCGTTCAGGTTTATCCTAATCCCTTCACAAGCGAGCTAGCAGTTAAACTGCCGCAACCCACATCAGCAGAAATATCCCTTTACAACCTGCAAGGGCAAAAAATAAGGGTGGTACAGACCAACGGCGAAGCGAATTTGAAACTACCAGAGTTGCCATCTGGTTTGTATTTACTGCAGGTGCAGCAAGGCGAAAAGAGCTATACCACCAAAATCCAGAAGCAGTAAAGATTTAATGCAGTTTAGTTAATAAAACAAAAGCCTCCCGGTTTATCAGGAGGCTTTCGTTTTATTGTATAAGATGATAAAGTTATTTCAGGAGTTTATTCGGGTACCATCCAGGCTTCCGACGAAACCGTTTGGCCATCAACCGTAGAGGTGCCTGTATAATGAAATACCGAATCGGAAAGCTCTATTATCTGATAGGCAAATGGCGTTTCGGAAAGAGGGTACATGCGTAGCTGCGATTCGTCGTTGCTCATGTTCCATTTACCGTTGTTAGAACCGCAGTTGCCGCCCGCAGGCACGCTGGTGGTATAG
>JAFADQ010000257.1 GCA_023424725.1 Bacteroidota bacterium | reverse complement strand
TTTTAAAGGCGGTGCTGTAACGGCCGTTTTAGATATCGACAGCGACCAACTAAACGATTTCGACGATACCGATAAGCAATATCTGGAAGAAATTATCAGGCTGCTGGAGAAGCAATTATAAATTTTGCACCCGCAATTTACTCTGCCACCTCAGTGCCTTTCAATTCGTAAATAACGCCGTTTACGGTTTTGGTTTGGTCGTCTACAGGCTTATCGAGGGTAATTCTGAGGCCGCCGTTTATGGGTTCAATTTCCATCATGGCTTCGTTGCCTTTGCTGTCTTCAAAACTGGTCTCGAACACGCTGGTAGTATCGCGGTTATTTACCACGTTAAACTCATATCTAAACTTCTTCAGGCCCGTAAGGTACATTTCGTAAACAAGCGTATCGCCATTGGTGGCGGTAACTATTTCGCTGCGCACTTTGTCGGTTTTTTCCAGCGAATCGCAGCTGCCGAGGGCAAAAACCAGGCCGCCAGAGAGTAAAAGCAAAGAGAGTTTTTTCATAAAATTAGCCAAGAGAATACCTGCGGAGGGCAAAAAACCACCAACACAAGGCAAGGTACAGAAATTATGGCTTTGCTGCCTTTACAGAAAACGGTAAGGGGCTAAATTAGTCCGCGTCTTCTATCCATTCGCGCGGCTCTTTTGCGGTAACAGATCCGTAAACACTTCTTATTCATTTACTTAACAGCCACATTTCCGGATACAAGCGCTACCATTACCACCGTTGCCACGCCGGCCAAAAAGCCAACAATAGCGCTTACAGGTTTATTCATTTTCCCTTAAAAGTTACAGCAAAACAAGCAAACGATTCATTAATAAAAAAGAAGGGCATTGCCTGAAGGCCCGGGCTATTCGCTGCAATCTTTCGGGCGGGTTGCTCTGTTGCGCGGCTCTCCGGCGCAGGTATTTTATGCTGCAACACCCAAAAAACCGGCCGCTACAGCCCAAAAGTATTTCCGCTGCTATCCCTAATGCGCCTTGCCAACAACTACAACATTACCTAAACAGTTACAGCTTCGTTTACCTCAAAAATCGAAATACTCGCCTTCGTTTAGCTGCACTTCTTTTTTAGGTTTTTCTTTGCCCTGTAAAGCGTCTTTCAGCTCCTGGCCTTCGCGTTTTATATCGTCTTTAATTTTTTCTTTTACGCGTTGCTTGTCGTAGGCTACTTTAAAATTATCGGGGTTGCCTTTTATGGTTAAAAACAAGTTTCCGGTGCCTACTTCTTCCTGCTCTATATTGCCAAAACGGGTATCGGCAACGTTAACTTTGTGCAGGCGCGGCAGCGGTATTTTCACCTTATAATCAAACTCCTGATTTAGGGTGTGCGTGCCCGAAACAGACAACTGCGGAATGGTTTTCAGGCTGGTGTAAATCTCCATTTCCGGAATATGGATGGTGCTGTTATATATCTGAATATGGTTGGTAAGCTCCGAAAACTGCAAATTAGACAGCTCGTCTTTTTTCAGGTATTTAGACATTTGCTCTATCGGTGCGAACTTTATCAGTTGCCCGTTTTTAACCGATGCGGTTATATCTGCCTCCAACAATTTTTGCTGCGGATTAAGGTTTTTGTCCAGGAAAATATCAGATACCACATCGGCCTGCAATTGCCCGCGCAAATGCCGCTGCTGCAAAAAGTTCTGGCCAAAATCTTCAAACACATACATCGCGCTATCGAGGTAAATATTGTTAAGGCGGCTTATTGTGGTGGCCTTAATTAGCTTGCCGCGCGCATCTACAGATCCTTTCACGTTTATTTGCCCGCCCAGCGCCTGCAATTGCAGCGCATCCGACGATAGCACCTGGTTGTTTAGCGCAATTTCGCCTTTAACCTGCCGCGCCATCAGCCGCCTGAACCGCAATTTACCAATATCCGACTGCAGCCTGAACGTAAGATCCGGCGAAAATTCCAGCGAATAATCTGCTTCCGGTTGGCCTTTGGCGCCCGTATTATTGGCCGCTGCAGGTTGCTGGCTCAGCAGTTCGTCCAGGTTCAGGAAACGGCTGCTCAGCTCGGCCTCCAGCATCAGGTTTTTCTGGTCGGCCAGCATCCAGGCCACCGCGTTCCGGAAATATCCGTTCAGCATAAAATCAGACTGGCCCAGTTTGCCGCTTAAATCCTGCACCGCGAAATCGTTGCGGTTTACCTGCAGCCTGCCGTTTACTTTGCCCAGCAGCAGCGCCAGATCTTTAAACAAAAACGAAGCGTTGGTAAGCCGTACCTCGCCCGAGGCCTTAAAAATGCGGCCCGCAGCCTTGCTCTTTAAATCGGCAATTCGGCCTTTAAACGCCAGCTTAATCCAGGCCTGGCCTTCTGCTTCTTGTATACCCTCTACGGGGTAAATGGCCAGCGCCGAGGCAATATCCAGGTCGGCTTCTACATTCAGGTCCAGGCTTGGGTCGGCAAAGTTGGTGTAGAGCACATCGCCGCTAAATTTCTTTCCTTTAAGAGTGCCGCTAAGTCCGGTAAGTTTTAGTTCCGATGTTTTCTCGTTTCGTTTGGCGCCGTTGCTGTACGATCCGGCAAAATTCAGGTCTTCCAGCTTTACCTTCAGGTCGGGATGGTAAAAAGAGCCGTTCCTGCACCCGAATTCTACTTCTACCAGCGGGTTCTTTTTATCGCTTACTTCGCCGTTTACTTTGGCGCTGAAATGCACCTGGCCCGTGCTTTTATATTCGGCCAGTTTGCGGCTTATTTGCGTTGGCAACAAGGCTATAATGCCGTGCAAGGTGGCATTTTTAGCATCTACCGCCAGGTTAAGCACCGGTTTCTTCGCATAATTAACATTGCCCGACAGCGCGTACACCGCTTTTTGTATACCCAGCTCCGACGGGTGAATTGTTAGGTGCTGCTTTTCTGTATCGAGCAGCATTTTGGTGTTAAGGGCAACGGTTTTGTCGCGCAGCCAGGTTTGTTTGTCAAGCGTAATAGCCTTTACCAGCACGTTACCATTCGCGGCAATTTGCATTCCTTTTTCGCTTATGCCAAGGCTGGCAACAAGGTTTTCGGCGTGGGTATCGTAAAGCTGTTTGGTTTGCCGGTTGTGGTATTTTACGGCTACATTCTTCAGCGATATTTTTTCCAGATCAAAACTCAGCGCCTCGCTTTTTGTGGTATCTGCCGATTGGTAAATCAGGTAATTAGGTGTTCCGGCGGCGTCTACTTCCAGCGCTATAAAACCGTTTTCCATGCTTAGCTCGCGTATTTTGTATTGCTTGTACCATAAATCGCGCAGGCTAAACGTAAAGTATAACCGCTCAGCTTCGGCTAGTTTCTGGCTGCTGTCAGAAGAACTCATTATAGTTGTGCCGGAGAGCGTAATGGCCGCCTGCGGAAATTTATCCCATAACGAGAGTTCAATTTTTGCTACCTCTACTTTTGCTTTCAGGTGTTTGTTTAGCTCGGCTACAAAAAGGGCAATTAATTTATCCTGATATAAGTACGTGAGCGTGCCGGCGGCCAGCAAAATGGCCACTACAACCCCGGTAAAGATCAGGGCAAGCTTCCGGAAAGGAAATTTCTTCTTCAAACAGGGCAGAAGGTAACAGGTGCAGGGTAAAACAAAAAGGGCAATATTCAGAAACTTAATATCAGAAGCCGTTAGCGACTTCGGATTTAAAATCGTTTCTGAAAAAATTTGCGCCGGCTATGGTAAATAACAAAAAGCAAACCAGCATTTGGGCTTTTCCTAAAAATCTTTATCGGCTAAAAACTATATAATTCATAACGTGGCAGTTGGCTTTAAATTTTACACTGGCGGGTTATATAATTCTAATGCTGACAAGGCTAAAAACCCTCTATAATGCCTGAATACAAAGTTTTTGACTGAAAAATATTGCAGAATTTTACTTCCTGCATTTGCACAAATAAAAAATTACCGTACCTTTGCACAGCAATTCAGCAAATGGGGTGTTAGCTCAGCTGGTTCAGAGCACCTGCCTTACAAGCAGGGGGTCACTGGTTCGAACCCAGTACGCCCCACCATTTTAAAGCCCTTCCGGAGATAATTCGGAAGGGCTTTTTGTTTTTGGGTTAATCGGCAGAAATTGATTTTTACTTCTGATTCCCCGCCAATTCCCCTAAATTTGCCCTTCGCAGCCCACATTACACGCCAGCTATGAAGCTACTTGAAGTTACCGATGCCAACACCCGACGCCAGTTTCTGGAAATGCCCGTTGCTATTTACCGCGTGCATCCAAATTGGATCCGTCCATTAGACAAAGATGTAGAGGCAGTTTTCGATCCGGCAAAAAATAAGAATTTTAAGCACGGCGAAGC
>JAFADQ010000245.1 GCA_023424725.1 Bacteroidota bacterium | reverse complement strand
CCCTTAAGCAGGTTACGATGGAAATCTGCTACTAAAGAACCAATGTAACGGGCGGTGTAATTTTTGTCTTTGCAGTGCTGTACGTAGTTCTTTACACCTTCCGGGAAGCTGTTGTAACTACCCTCGTTTATAGAGTAGATCTTGCCATCGCGCGGAGTGGTAATGTTTGGATGCGACAGGAAAAACTCACCCAGAGAGGATTCGTAGGTAAAGCCATTTACGCCGTTGCCGGTTGTGTATACCAACATAGTAGACGAGCCATAGATTACGTATCCGGCGGCCACTTGCTCTACTCCTTTTTGCAGGCAATCTTCCAGCGTTCCGTCGGTGCCCACATCGCTTACGCGGCGGTAAATAGAAAAAATGGTGCCGATAGAAACGTTTACATCTATGTTAGAAGATCCGTCTAAGGGGTCCATAGCAATGATATAGCGGCCGTTTTTGTTGCCGGTCTGTATCATATTGTCGTCTTCTTCCGAAATAATGGTGCACACCTCGCCGCCGTTGCTTAACGCCCTGATAAAGCGCACGTTGGCCACAATATCGAGTTTTTGCTGCTCTTCGCCCTGCACGTTTTGCTTGCCGTAAGCTCCTGCAATATCTATAAGGCCGGCACGGTTTACCTCGCGGTTTACTATTTTAGTGGCCAGGGCAATATCGCGGAGTAATTGCGAAAGCTCGCCTGATGCGTACGGAAAATCGTCTTGTTTACGCTTAATAAACCTGTCGAGCGTGGTGCCCACAGGCATAATCAAAGAATTATCCATTATATCGGGTGAAATATTGCTACAAAAGTAATCAATTTGCCGCACATTTAACCACCCGTATTTTCGTAGCTTCGCACCCGTAATGAGAATTCACAAATTTGGAGGAGCATCGGTAAAAGATGCCGCCTCGTTCAGAAATCTGGCTGCCATTGTTGCCGGCTTGCCAAAAGACGAGCCGTATGTGCTGGTGGTGTCGGCTATGGGAAAAACTACCAACGCGCTGGAAGAAATTTTCAGGCTAGCCTATGCCCGGCAAGATTATACTAAGCAGCTGCAATTGCTCACCGATTACCATTTTAGCACCGCCACAGAGCTTTTTGTTAGTCCGGAGCACCCTGTTTTTCGGGCCTTGCAGCTTTTATTAGACGATCTGAAAGAAAAACTCGCGCGGTTCCGGACAGCAGATTTCGATTGCGAGTACGACCAGATCATTCCTTTTGGCGAATTGTTATCTTCTACCCTGCTGCATTACTGGCTTCAATTTTCTGGTATTGAAAATAACCTGCTCGATTGCCGAACTTGTATCAGGACAGACCTTAATTGGCGCGAAGCCACTGTAGACTGGGCCGAAACCGAAGAATTAATACGGCAGCAACCACATTTTGCAAAAAATAACCACACTCCGGTTGTTACACAGGGATTTATTGGCGGCACCACTACAGGTTTAACAAGCACGCTTGGCCGCGAAGGCTCCGATTATACGGCCGCTATTTTTGCTTTTTGCCTAAACGCAGCCTCCATGACGATCTGGAAAGATGTGCCCGGCTTACTTAACGCCGACCCGAAATTATTTAAGAAAACGGTAAAGTATGAGGAGCTTTCTTTTCAGGAAACCATAGAAATGGCGTATTACGGGGCTTCGGTTATTCATCCGAAAACGATACAGCCTTTATCGCAGAAAAAAATACCCTTGTACGTAAAAAGCTTTGCCAACCCAGAGGCTGCGGGCACCATTATTCACGACTGCAGGCACGAAAAAATTGCCCCGGCTATAATAGTAAAGCAAAACCAAACGTTAGTATCTGTAGAGGTCAAAAACCTGTCGTTTGTAACAGAACATAACCTTTGCGATATTTTTACGCTGGTATCGAGGGTGCGGCTAAAGCTAAATGTAATGCAAAATTCGGCGGTTTCGTTTTCGTTTTGTTTCGATTACGATGAGGCCCGGTTTAAAACTCTGATGGAAGAACTTTCGGCGCAATACCATGTGTATTACAACCACGGGCTTACGCTGTATACCATTAAAAACTACGACGAGCCAACCATAACGCGCACCTTGCCCGAAGCCGAAATACTGTTAGAGCAACGTACGCGCACAACATTTCAGGCGGTTTGTAAATTGTAGTTTCTGTAAACTTTGTAATTTTGCTAACGCAACAGCAGAAATGAGCTAAATTTCAGTTTTTTATTAGAAAGCGATTAGTTGCATTATTTTTTTTAATTTTTTTCTTAAACTTATTTGATTAAAAAATCAGAACCAGCTATATTTACACCCAGAAAGAAACGCATCCTTTTATGGGCACCTGCGTAAACAATTGGTAACCAGACAGTATCTAATAATTATTACCCGAGTACTTTTGCAAAACCTGCAAATGGCACTCTAAAAATATAAAACCAGAACAGCTGTTGGCAAATTGCACCCCGCTAACAAAAACCAGCAAGTAGGTTGTATCTGGTTACAAGAAAAGCTGCAGACAGGTCGGGCCCTGATGAGGGCAGGCTTTGCAGGCTCCGGAAGTAATACCAGGGGTGGGTGAAACCCGGAGTGCCCGGCCTGTTCTGCAGTATTTTTTCCTTTCACCTGCCCCTGTTTTTGGGCGCTGCAGCTCTTATTCCTATTTATTTTAGCAATTTTACCAGATGCGCATATTTGCTATGCGTTGGTTTTCAGGCTATAAACCCTTTTTTCTATTGATCGATTTTAATAAATTAAAGTAATTTATTATCTTCAGGCAGTATTCGTACGCCTTTTTCCGTCATATAAATAATAACGCTCAGATCTTACAAAAGCTGTGTCGCAATCTACGCCCGAAGCATACATAAAAGGCTGCCTGAAAGGAGACAGAACCGCTCAGGAGAACTTTTACCGGTACTTCGCTCCCCGAATGATGGGCGTGTGCTTGCGGTATGCCCGGTCTAAGAGCCAGGCCGAAGATTTGCTGCAGGAAGCTTTTGTAAAAATATTTGAAAGATTACCACAATACAAACATTCCGGATCGGTACATGGCTGGGTTCACAGATTGGTCGTAACAACGGCCATAGACCATTACCGGTCGCAGGTGCGTTTGCGGCACGAAGTAGAACTGGAAGAAGCTTCGGAAATATCGGCCGACAATTGCGATATGCTCGATATGTTCAGCACACAGGAAATTCTGGCATTAATTAACAAGTTGCCAGACGGGTACAGGCTTGTGCTTAACCTGTTCGCGATAGAAGGTTTCTCGCATAAAGAAATAAGCGAGCAATTAGGTATAGAAGAAAAAACATCCAGTTCGCAGTTGCATAAAGCACGCAAAATGCTTTTAAAATTAATGCGTAGTCAGGAATTATTAGTAGGATACAAGATATGAATCAAGGTGAAGAGAATCGCTTTGACGGATTGCTCAGAAACAAGTTCGAGAATTTCGAGCAGCCACCAAGCCCTGCGGTTTGGGGAGCTCTGAGCGAAAAAATACCCTCTACAGCCCAAAAAACCGGTTTTAGAGGTATCCGTCCGTTTGTCG
>JAFADQ010000109.1 GCA_023424725.1 Bacteroidota bacterium | reverse complement strand
GGTGGTGGTAGACGAGCACCTGGACCAGTTAGACCGCAACAAACTGGGCGAAATGATTGCCAATAACAACGGCCTTACCTGCCGCGTTTTCGCTAATTTTGAAGAAGCCGAACACTGGCTCCTTCACGGCTAACTTACCCACCTGCAAGAGGCAAAAAACTGCCCGTTACAAAGCAATTCTTATCCGGGTTTTAACACGTTTCTTTTTGGTTTGATCGCTACAGCAATTGCACGTGCAAAACTGCGGCGCAGGCATACGAGGTGTTTTTATTCTTATCAATAACCTGAGTTCGATTAAAAACTGAGCTAAAACTGAGCTATAATGCGCTTTACTGGCCTTTACCCCCCTCTCCCCTGCCCTCTCCCGCCCCTTAGGGGGAGAGGGAGAATATGGAGCCTGCGGCATACTGGTTATAGGCTTCGCAAGAGGCGCTTTACAACGGGTTTTTTAGTAAAATATTAATCGAACTTAGGTCAATATAAAAAAGTGGGACCCAGTTGAGGTTCTTGCAGACAAGGTGCTTTACTATCGCTGCCAATGAGAGAGGTGAGAAGCGGCTATCCGTTTCTCGTTTGTGAGGACACAAACGAGGGCGAACACTGCACCAGGGCCGCCCTCGTCGGTGCCCTCACTGACGAGCTGCAGAAGCTCATTTGCCCTCTTAAATTGGTATCAGAGAATCTGATGGAGTTCTCAGGATGACAGTGCGGAGTGAAGAGGCTAATTTCTTAAAGAAATACTTTCTCCTGCTCTATTTTACCCTGTAACGGCCGGTTTTTTGCCCCTTGCAGGGCTGGGTTCAATAATAAATTTGAAAAAACTGGCAGCAGGCCAAACATTAATGCAGATTAAATACGTATCTTAATAATACATACCGGGGTGCGGGCGCACCGTACAACCTTTAATAACCATGTGGCTTTTATGGCAGAAACCATTCAACAAGACCTGAACAAATACTACCACATTCAGCGGCAGCTGGACGAAGCGGGCGGGCCCGACAACGAGGCCGGTTTGTTTGAAGAATTAGTGTTGCTGCAGGAAAATATTCTGGCCAGTTTTGGGTTGCCGCCCGCGCAAAAATATATTCAGAAACTCTGGAAATTCGCCACCTATCCTCTTTCTGAAGATAGCATAAAAAAAGCCATCAAAACACTGCAGCAGGCCGCCGAAAAGCACCTGCTAAGTCCGGTTACTACTGCCGAAGAGGTGTTGGAGCGGGCCAAAGACAGCCAGGCCAGCGCTTTTGATGTGCTGCCCGAGCTTGGTTTTATCACCCACGATTATTCTATTTTTATTTACCAGGAGCTGTTTTTAACCGGCAAGGCCACTGCCCGCGAGCTGCTTCAGGAACTTAAAAAGGTGCACCAGCTAGATTATTACGCCAAGCTTTACCATTTAAAGCACACGCCAGAGCCCGAGTTTGATGTAAACCAGGTTTTTGATGAGCTGAACGGCGAGCTGAAATTCGTGCAGGCCTATCTGCAGCCTCCGGAAGAAAATCCGCCTGCCTGGACGGTTTACGACGATGACGAAGAGGAAATTTCCGACCTGGACTTCGCCAAACAAAGACCCGACTATTATTTCGAGCCCGACGCTACATACGAGCTGGTAAAAGAGCCGTTTGGCGTGCAGGAAATCGTTTTCAGCTGGGATTCGGGCATTACCCTGTTCGGGCATTTTCGCGAGAAACCCAACCGGCAAATAATGCTGGGCTGCGATAAGCAAAAAATTCAGGAACTGTTAAGCGGGTATTCTATCGGCGAGGACCTTTTGCCAGACCTGCAGTTAGACGAAGAATATTCGGAAACAGAAGAGCCGGTAAGCATTAGCCTTGAAGACCAGTTTGGCACTACTCTTTTTCTTACCGAACATTACCTGGAGCTATGCCAGTTTGATGAAGAAGAAGGCGGCATGCCCCCCAATTTTTATGTAGTAACCGAGGTAATCGTAAAAGAGCAATACCAGGCCCGCGAAAACGCCGAGGAGCATCTGCGCAACCTCTCCGACCGCTACTTTACCTACCTGGACCTGCTGCACGCCGGCATTAATAATAAAGATGCCCGCCGGCAAACCAGCTTATTAGACAACGAGCTTTTTACCACGGCCAAACTGCTTGCGCGCATTATACAAACCGGCGGCAATATTAATTTGTAGCGCTGCTCTCCAGAGCGGCGTATTGTATATCTTCGAACTTATAATTTCAGGCTACGCTACAGCATTTAATTCTTTTGTATAGTTTATTAATAGCGGTGGCTTTATTAAACGCCGCTCTGGAGAGCGGCGCTACAAAGGTGCTAAAGAAGTTACTGTAATTCTGGTGCAAGATAGGTGTAAGGCCATTGCTGCCAATCATCAACTAACCCGGCTTTTACGGGGTTTTCTAATACATAAGAAATAATCCTCTCAAATTCTTTACCGTCGCGCACAACGTGGTCGTAATATTCCCGCTGCCAGAAATGCCCTTGCAGGTTTAGCAGTTTGTTTATTTGCCGTGCGCTGTAATTCTTTATCGACTTCATAATACTATTAAACGGCTGAAGATCATCAGAAAGCTGCGCCACAAAATGCACGTGGTTTGGCATTATGCAATAACAAAACAGATTGAAGTTATTATGCCGGTGTTGCCATTGTAAGGCATCGGCTACTTCAGTTGCAATTTCGGGTTTATTCAGCCTTAATTGCCCGGCAAAAGAATTATCCAGCAAGGCGTCGAACTTGCCGAATGCCCGTTTCTGAGAATTGTACAGCGCTGCCTTCTTCTGGCTCCTGTTAGCGTACGGTTCTAAGGCTATTTTTCTGTTCTCTGTATCCTGCTCTTCTTTCCAGTTCCGCAGTACTTCCTGCGGAAGAGAATCTACTGTTCTAAACGTTACGAAAAGCGTTTCCCATTCCGGATGATAGTGAGGCAAATTTCGTTTATGATAGGTCATATCAGTTCCTCTCATTTTTCGAGCTACTGGCGCTCCATATACCCCTGAAGCGCTGCTCTCCAGAGCGGCGTAATATTTAACAAAATTCCATTTACCAAAAGCAAAACCTTGCAGGTTTTAACGCCGCTCTGGAGAGCAGCGCTACAGGGAGGAACAGAGGCTGCACAACGCAGATCACAAAGCTTCGCGCCGCTTTAATTCTGCCATCGCAAAGCGGATATCGGCGTAAGTAAACTCATCGCCCAGCGCGGCTTTTACCGGCGATAGCTGGTCGGCGCCTACCGTGTTGGCAACGGTTATTATCTGCTCTAGTTTTTCTGGAGCTAGAAATTTTTCTACCGGAATATGGCCGGAGGTAACGTAGCGCGCCAGGTGGCCCTCTATAGTGGTAATGGCGTACCCTCTTATGGCGGCGATTTCTTCTAACGTTTTGCCTTCCATATACAGCTTAAAACTCTCGGCCTGGGTTTGGCCCGGCACTTTTTTGGTTCCCGGTTCTTTACTGCTTCTGTTTCTTTCTTTGGCTGTTTTGGCATGCTCCAGCACTTGCAGGCGGCTTTCGTCGCTACTAAAATCGTTGCGGGTAAGCTCGGTGCCTTCTTTAAACGACCGTATAAGGGCGGTTGCTTTGTCTATATTTTGCTGAAGTTTATATAACTGCCCTTCCAGCAGCAGCAAATCTGCCTGGTACTTTTTGGTTTGCTTTTCCTGCTGCACCTCGGTTATGTGCGCCAGCACGCGGCGGCTCAGTTCTTTCATGGCAGGTCCGAAATAGCCTCCCGCAGATACGATTCTGGCTTCTAAGGTTTCCAGATCGATAGGTTGCTGCTGCAATAAACCATCCAGCTGTTGTGTAAACTTAGCTGCCACGGCCTGCTCTTTCTTAAACAATTCCTGCAATTCTGCCGCCCAGGAAATATGCTTCTGACGCACCGTTTTTTGGTCGTCGGAGCCATAGCCGGCCATGTGTTCCCGAAACTGGTTGGCGCAAGAAGTAAAATCGAAACAACGCCGCAAGCTGCTTTTTAAATATGCCTGCGAATCCTGAGTTAGCACCTCCTCTAAAGGCCTATCGCTTTTTGTACCGGCAAAGCCCGAAATAGCCTTGTCCTGCTCTGGCAACTGGTTCGGAATGGGCGAGCTCAGCACAAGACCATTTAGAGAAACCAGCCGCGACAATGCCACATAAACCTGCCCCGGCGCAAAAGCTCCTCCCAGATCTAAAATAGCTTTCTGAAACGTTAAGCCCTGGCTTTTGTGTATGGTAATGGCCCAGGCCAGCCGCACCGGAAAATGGCTGAAAGTGCCCAGCGTTTCTTCGTCTACCTGGTTGGTGATCTCGTTAAAGCGGTATCGTATGTTCTGCCATTCGTATTTTTCGGCCCGCACCGGTACGGCGCTGTCTTCAAAAGTTACTTCAAAACCAGTATTATCTATAGCCGTTACTTTGCCAATTTTGCCGTTGTAGTACCGCTTCTCTCCCGATATATCGTTCTTGATAAACATTACCTGCGCGTTCAGTTTCAGCTCCAGGGTTTCGTCTATCGGGTACATGTGCTCCGGGTAATCTTTGGTTACTTCGGCTTTAAAGAAAACCGACTTACCCGGAAGCCGCTGCAGCGCCTCGCGGTTTATGCTATCGGCCTTGCTGTTATGGGTTGTAAGCTGAATAAAAGAATCTTCGTGCGATGGTTTAAAACCCTGTTTGTAATGCCGGTTCAGCAGGTCTGTATCTTCTGCCGAAAGCACATTATGCCGCAGGTTGTTAAGTACGTTTATAAACGTGTTATCCTGCTGCCGGTATACTTTGTCAAGCTCCAGGTACAAGGGTTTGTGCCCGTTCTGCAAACATTGCGCGTCAAAAAAATACGGACTTTTATAATACTGGCTCAGCACCTGCCATTCCTGATCTTTCACTACGGGTGGCAGTTGCAGCAAATCGCCAATAAACAGCACCTGCACTCCGCCAAATGGCATTCGTCCGTTTCGCCTTACAACCCGTAAAACCGTATCTATCGCATCCAGCAAATCGGCGCGCAGCATACTTACTTCGTCAATAATCAGCAACTCCAGTTCCTGCAAAAGCCGCCTTTTATTGCCCATAATCCGCAAGCCACGCACCAAAGAATCTTTGTCGTTGATCTGAAAATTGCCATAACCGCCCTGATGCCTTTGCACCGGCACAAACGCCCCAAATGGTAGCTGAAAAAGCGAGTGCAACGTTATTCCGCCTGCATTAATAGCAGCCACACCGGTAGGCGCCGCAATCACCGCGTTTTTGTGCGTGCTTTTTGTTATGTGCCGCAAGAAAGTGGTTTTGCCCGTGCCTGCCTTTCCCGTAAGAAAAACGTGCCGATCTGTATTATTCACAAATCGCCCGGCCAGCGCGGCAATGTTCTTTTCAGTTTCAGCCATAAATTAGAATTAGTGTTACTTGTTAAGATAGCTTAAAGTAGCAAATTTTCTACGGTTTATACGGGCGGCAGTATGCATTTTTTAAAAACGTATAATAGGATCGGTAAAAAAACAGGCTATACATGCAAAAAGGCCATAAACACCACATGTATCTTTACCAAAATTGCAGGCATAAGCTTGCACGTAAAGCTGTAATATTTTTTGGGGCCAGATGAGCAACCACAGTATTTT
>JAFADQ010000029.1 GCA_023424725.1 Bacteroidota bacterium | reverse complement strand
GGCTTTCAAAGCTTTCTTCTGAGGTCAAATATTCCGAAATAATGGCCTGTTTATTCCATACTGCCTTCTCTTTTTTTTTCATGATTTTGATTTACGAAAGTGTAAACCTATTTCAGGACAAGACATCCTGACGCACAATAAAATACTCCACACAGCCCAATCCAAAAAATCCATTTAATCTAACCAATCCAAATTCAGACTATTTCTGGATTTCTGTCCTGACGCGCCGTTTTTTGCCCCGCACAGCTTCCATCCAACCAATCCAAATTCAAACAGAGGCAAATGCAATTCGCCTCTGCGCTGCCATCCAGCAGATCTATTAAAACCCGGTTCTGACTAAAATCCCTTACATTCAGGAAAACCAAAATCCAGATTTATTAACCCACTAAAAGCCACTTTAAATTTCTAACTACGTAAGCAGATTTATACCCTAACCGGCCTGTTGATGAACAAGAATGATGTGCGTGCCCTGGTTTCTGATATCGACAAGATCCTGAACCAGACGCAGCTTTTAGAAGAACAGTATTCGGACGAAATAAAAGCGGTGCACCCGGATTTCAGGCCCAGCGCGGCTAATTTGTTGCATTATCTGGCCTTTCGCGATTTCGATTTGCGCGATATGCAGGAGAAACTCTCTTCGCTGGGCCTGTCTAGTCTGGGCCGTGCCGAAGCGCATGTGCTGCCGAGTCTGCAAATGGTGCGCCTGCAGCTATTACGCATGATAGACGAAGAAAACCAGCCCGGACAATTCGGTTTATCGGCCGGGTTCGATTCTATGAGCAAAGTGCTGAGAACGCATAGCAAAGCTTTGTTTGGAGATTTGCCAATGCCCGGAACCGGCCATATTATGGTTACGCTGGCAACCGAAATGGCAACAAACGAAAATCTGTTAAAAGAACTTTTGCAAAGCGGAATGAGCGGAGTGCGCATTAATTGCGCGCACGACGATGCCCAAACCTGGAAACAATTAATAGATAAAGTAAGAGAAGCAAGTAAAAGCACCGGCATACCATGCAAGGTTTTTATGGACCTGGCCGGACCAAAAATACGTACCGGAGAGTTGGTTAAAAGTGAGGGGCTGGTAGAAATACGGCCAACCATTGGCTTAGACGGAAAGCTTGCCGCCACCGCGCGGGTTTGGCTGGTGCCGGAAGGCGCCAAACCACCCGAAAAAGCCGATGCCGTTTTGCAAATGCCCCAAGAATGGCTCCGCGAACTGGAATACACCCACAAAATTCGGTTTACCGATACGCGCGGCCGCAAACGTATGATGAAAGTGCAGGAAAGAAACGGCGATTGCGTACTTGCCCGGATAAGTAAAAACGCCACCATAAGCAATAGCACCGAACTGTGGTTTGCGGGGCCGGCCGGCAGCGGAAAACAAACAGCCCGGGTGGGCAATATTCCGGAGCAGGAAGCGCCGCTCTTGCTGTTTAAAGAAGATTTACTGGTATTACACAGCAGCCCCCAACCCGGCGAAGCCACCAAAAAAGATGCACTTGGCGCAGTGTTAGCGCCGGCGCATGTAGCGTGCACCTTGCCCGAAATTTTTAAAGATGTAGAAAAGGGGCATAGGGTGTTGCTTAACGATGGTAAAATAGAAGGAAAGGTGCTGAAAGCTTCTTCTGAAGAGATCCTGATAAAAATAACCTACGCCAACGACGAAGGCAGTAAACTCAGAAGCGCAAAAGGCATTAATTTCCCCGACAGCGAGCTGCAGGTAAGCGGATTAACAGAAAAAGACCGCGAAGACCTGGCTTTTGTTGCCCGCCACGCCGATGTGGTAAATATGTCGTTTGTGAACACGCCGGCCGATGTGCAGGAATTACTTAATGAGCTGAAGCGCCATAAAGCCGAAACCATTGGTGTGGTGCTGAAAATAGAAACCGCGCGGGCATTTAATAACCTGCCGCTTTTGCTTTTGAAGTTAATGCAGCGGTCGCCGGCCGGAATTATGATTGCCCGCGGCGATATGGCAGTAGAAGTAGGCTGGAACAGGCTTGCCGAAGTGCAGGAAGAGATGTTGTGGCTTTGCGAGGCATCGCACATACCGGTAATATGGGCCACGCAGGTGCTCGAGAATTTAGCGAAAAAAGGCCGCCCGTCGCGCTCCGAAATTACCGACGCCGCCATGAGCCAGCGCGCAGAATGCGTTATGCTCAACAAAGGGCCTTACATTCTGGATGCGGTGCGCACGTTAAGCGATATTTTGCAGCGCATGCACGGCCATCAATTTAAAAAATCGCCAATGCTGCGCAAGCTGGAAGTAGCAGATATGAACAAAGACCACGCAAGATAAGGTAAACCTGAGCCTTGCCTGCAAAGGCCAAAAAACAGGGCAGAACAAACCAATTTATTGCGTTTTGGTACTGAAGTTCTAAACCATATTTCCGGCTGCTAATGGACGCCGAAACCCTTAAAGTTTTCTTTAAATTGCTACTTTGAGCTGTTATCCTGAGAGCTTTGTCAGTTTCTGGATACCTGTTAAAAAAGACAGCCCTGTTTCTACCCCGCGGCGCCATCCTGAACGATAGTGAAAGACCTTGTTTGCAAAAACCACCTCTGTTTCTACCTTTGTTATTGGTACCTGTATAGCCGGAATTCCTCTACACAGATCAGCTGAAATTACCTCTGGTATTACGATAAAATGCGCCGCGATCTGGAAAAGGGTATCTATACAGCCATTTATAAACAATATTTTTGCAATCAGACCCTTTTACCGCCCATTACAGTAGTAATGGCAGAAAGAAAGTGGTGCGTATAAATAACTTGCTTTTTAAAATAAAACCAGCCTGCGAAGCTCTATTTAAGCCCCACTCATTTTTAGAGTGGGGTTTGAGGTGAGGTTTAATTGGCTGAATAGCTACTTAAAAGGAAACTTAAAATTAAATATAGCTTAAAGCAGCCAGTATAAAAACAATTCGCAGGCTTTTAGGTAGTTACATTATTATCGTATTTATTTCATTCTAAACAACTACCATGAAAACGACCGCTATACTTAGCATTTTTTCCGCAACGTTGCTTCTTGCTTCCTGCAACAACACTTCCGAAAACTCAGCCAACACCGGTATTTCTACCAAAGACAAAATAATGGTGCCCGAAGTAAAAGACGATGGCATGCCGTATTATGTGGTGCCGGCAGAAAGCAAGGTAGAATGGGAAGGCTCTAAAGTAACCGGTGTGCATACCGGCGCCGTAGCCGTGAAGGAAGGTAGCCTGGCCGTGAAAGACGGAAAAGTTATTGGTGGAACCATAGTGATAGACATGACCACCATAACCAACGCCGATATTGCCGATGCCACCGATAACGAGAAGTTGGTAGGCCACCTTAAATCGGACGATTTTTTTGGCGTTGAGAAATATCCGATGGCCTCTTTCACGTTTGATAACGTAACCCACCAGCCAAATGCCGAAGCCGGAAAACCGAATTACAACGTAGAAGGCACGCTTACCATAAAAGACAAAACAGACCAGGTAACGTTTCCGGCCTTTATAGAAGTGCAAAACGGCGTGGCCAGAGCCAAAGGCGATATTACCATAGACCGCAGCAAGTTTGATGTGCGCTACGGCTCCAACACCTTTTTCGAGAACCTGGGCGATAAAGCCATCTCTAACGATTTCAGGATTATGTTTGATGTAGTGGCGAAGGAGTAAGTTTGGTTTACAACTGCAAAAACGCGGGGCTGTTTCTGTAACAGAAACAGCCCCGTTTATTTAGGGTGCATTGGCTGCCAAAGGGCCTGCAGAAAAATATTTGCGCGGCCGGGCACCAAAAACGGAGCATGCAGCCCCGGAATATATTACAGCGACCGTTTCGCCGTCCAGGTGCCGCTGTTGTCGGAGCTTTGGTAAGTGCCGCTTATCTCGTCGCCGTTTATAGTGCCCACAACGGTAGTAGTAGGGCCGCAGTTGCAGGTAAGTGTGTTGCCGCTGGTGGTGCCCGAAATGGCGTTTATCTGGTTGTCGTTAGTGGGCTTTTGTATGGCGTACCAGGTGTTGTTGTTGCCGTTCATTACCACGTTTAGAGTACCCGATTCGGTTTCGCCGTTATCTTTCTGGCCGCTTGTGCTGCCTTCGTAGCACTTTATTAGGTTATCGGAAGTTTCTTTGGCTAACTGAAAATCGGCTACCGGATGCCCTGGTATGTTAAAGGCAGTAACGGTTGGCGCGCTGCCATCGGCATAAACGGCAAATGTTACCGAAACCGGCTGGCTGTTGTGGGTTCCGGTAAAGGTGGGCGAGTACGGCTGTCCGGAGGTAATAATTGTATCGGTAGTGGTTAGGTTAATGGTTTGGCCGTCTATTTTCATGGTGGCCGTGGCGGTGCTGCCCGTGTTCATGATATCGAACTTTACTACCCCTGTAGAGCCGATAAACACGCCTTTGTAAATGCCTTTGCTGCTGTTGTCGTGCTCGGCTTTGGCCTCGGGCGTATTGGCGCAGGTGGTGCAGGTGTACGCCGGGTTGGCTGAGTTTTCATCGTCGTCGCCGCAGGCTGTAAAGCCCAATGTTAGTGCCATTGCACCGTACATTAGA
>JAFADQ010000342.1 GCA_023424725.1 Bacteroidota bacterium | reverse complement strand
ATGTTACTCTTGCCGAGGTGCATAATTAAATAAGAACTGTAGCGGCCGGTTTGTTATAATTTATATTTTTTGTTTTAGGTGTTTACGATTATTCTACGAACTGAAATTTCTCGCCGTTAAACAAACCTTTGTCGCTTAGTTTTAACGCCGGAATAACCAGCAGGGCCATAAAAGAAAGTGTCATGAAAGGCGATGATAGCGTAGAACCCATTTTTTTGCTTAACGCATCGGCTCTAGAATAAGCTTCGGCTACTTCATACCCGTTGGCAGTGCTCATTAAACCTGCTACCGGAAGCGGCACCAGTTCTTGTTCTGTTTCTGTAACTGCTGCAACGCCTCCTTTGGCCTCTATTACCCTGTTTATTGCCCTTTCCAGGTCTGTATCGGTTACGCCAACGGCTATAATATTATGCGAATCGTGGGCTACCGACGAGGCCAGCGCACCTTTTTTCAGGCCGAAGTTTTTTATGAATGCCACTGCCGGCGGGGCTTTTTTGTACCGGTTTACTACCACGATTTTTAGAACATCATTTTCCGGATCGGCCTGAATAAAACCGTTTATTACCGGCAGTCGCAGGTTTATTCTGTTGGTGATCAATTGCCCGTCAAGCGCTTCTATTACGGCCGTTTGTGCATTTTCTTTGCCTTTAATTTGCAAATCGGCTTCGGTAACTTCATAGCTTTCGAAATAATTTATGGCTTTTTCTGCAGGAGGGTATAGCAGGCTTTTTCCGTTTTCGGCTACCAGCTGGCCCTGTATGTAGGTTTGTTTTATCTCGAAATTTTCCAGGTTATCTACCACAATAAAATCGGCGGCATCGCCCGGCCTGAGCAAACCGTTTTCCAGTTTGTAGTGCAGCACAGGGTTTACGCAGGCGGCGCGCAAAACCTTCATCAGGTCGTGGCCTTTTGCCAGGGCTCGCTTTACCAGCACGTTTATATGGCCTTCTACCAGGTTATCGGGGTGTTTATCGTCAGAGCAAAACATTATTCGGTCGGCGTGGTCTTCTATCAGATCTATTAATGCCCCGAAATTTTTGGCCGCGCTGCCTTCGCGTATTAAAATATGCATTCCGCAGGCTAATTTATCTTTTGCTTCGTCGGCGGTAAAACACTCGTGGTCGGTGCTTATGCCGGCAGCGGCATATTGTTTTGCCTGTTGGCCTGTAAGCCCCGGCGCGTGGCCGTCTACCGGTTTATTTAGTTTTTGGGCAATGGTTAATTTCTCCATCACCTCTGCGTCGCGGTTCAGTACACCCGGCCAGTTCATCATTTCGGCCAGGTATTTTATATCGGGCAGTAGTAAAAGTTGTTCTATATCTGCAGCGGTTATGGTAGCTCCCGCCGTTTCGAAAACAGTAGCAGGCACACAAGAGGGCGCTCCAAAGTAAAACCGGAATGGCACTTTTTTACCGTTCTCTATCATGTACTTTACTCCGTTTACTCCCAGCACATTACCAATTTCGTGCGGATCGGAAACGGTAGCCACCGTGCCGTGCACTACTGCCAGCCGCGCAAATTCGGTTGGCACCAGCATAGAGCTTTCTATATGCACGTGGGCATCTGTAAATCCGGGCAATATGTAGTGCTGTCCGGGCACTTCTTTGCGCTCTATGTTGTTAATTTTGCCATTGCTTATGTGCACTACACCCGGATAAATTTCGTTAGTAAGTATATCTATAATGCGTCCGCTTACAGTAAAATCAGATTGTTTCATAAAAGGCAGGTTAGGCTAAACCGGGCGGCAAAATGCAGTCGGCAAGGTGAATTAGCTTATATTTGCATTAAAATCAAAAAGGTTGAGAAGGATATTTTTCGTATTGGCAGTAACAGGCTTATTATTAGGAGGAAGTGTGTCGTGCGCGCCGTCTAATAAAAGCAAGCACGCAAAAAAAACAAAGGCTTTTAAACGGTCGTCTAAAGGATCGGATAAAATTCCGTGCCCGCTAAAAGACTGTTAATAAATTATTCTCCGATCTGAATTTCTGATGAAAAAAATTGTAATAGCGATAGACGGGCATTCGGCCTGCGGAAAAAGTACAACCGCTAAACTGGTGGCCGCCCGCCTTGGGTACGCTTATATAGATACCGGCGCTATGTACAGGGCGGTTACGCTTTATTTCCACGATCATTACATAGATCTTACCAACCCGATAAAAGTAAACAAGGCGCTCGAAGAGATCAGCATTACATTTGTTTACAGCGAAAAAAATAAGCGTAACGAGATATGTCTTAACGGGATAAATGTAGAAGAAGAGATCCGGAAAATGTATATCTCTAACAAGGTAAGCGAGGTGAGCGCTATTGCGGCCGTGCGCCATGCCATGGTAGAGCAGCAGCAAAAAATGGGCAAAAAAAGAGGCGTGGTAATGGATGGCCGCGACATTGGCACCCGCGTTTTTCCGGATGCCGAGCTGAAGCTTTTCATGACTGCTGACCGTTTTACACGCGCCGCCCGCCGACAGAAAGAACTGCTGGATAAAAACCAGTTGGTAGACCTGGAAGATATTATCGCGAACCTGGAAAAGCGCGACCATATAGACAGCACCCGCGCCGAGAGCCCGCTTATACAAGCCGAAGATGCCCATTTAATAGATACCTCTAACATGCAGATAGAAGAGCAGGTTGATATGGTGCTGAGACTGGCCGCCGAACGCCTCGCTGAAATGGCTGCTTCGGTTACAGAGTAAAGAGGGCCTGGTTTCTGA
>JAFADQ010000324.1 GCA_023424725.1 Bacteroidota bacterium | reverse complement strand
GCCCTGGGCGGCCTGGCCAATACCCCGCGCGGCAAAGAAATAGAGCAGCGGGTGCTAATTCAGGAAATAGAGATTTTGCCTGATGAGGATGGTGAATAGATGTGCAGATGGTAGATGTGCAGATTTGCAGATTTCAGATGTGCAGATGTGCAAATGTGCAGATGATAAATGAGCAGATTTTAGATGTGCAGATGTGCAGATTTCAGATGTGCAGATTTTAAAGAATTACCCGTGGGTAAAGGGCTTAATCTGTCCGCCGCAAATCCGCAGTAAAATCGTTCTAAATTAAATTGTCATTGCGAGGCACGAAGCAATCGGGTTACTAAGCGAGAGAAAATTTTTCAACCTGCAAGGGCCAAAAAACCTCACATAACAACCTAAGCAAAGAAACAACCCGATTGCCACGCTATCGCTCGCAATGACAGGTTTGAGTTAGCATTGTACCAGGATAAAATCAGCACATCTGAAATCTGCACATCTAAAATCTGCACATTTGCACATTTACTTTCTTCTCTCCTTCCAAAGCGCGTTAAACGATTTTGGCGCCACCACCGGGTTTTCGCGTTTGCGGTGCCAGGTCTCTTTTAATACCTTCTTCAGGGCCCAGTTTTTAAGGCTCGCAGGTGCCAGGTTCATTAGTTTACGACTTTTCATGCCGCGCGCGTACCACTTCCAGGTTAATTGCTCTTGCTTATCTGCTAAGCCCTCTTCTACCGATTGCTTGCGGTTTAGCAACAGCAAATTATGCAGCGGAATTTTTACCGGACAAACAGATGTGCAGGCGCCGCAAAGCGACGATGCATAGCTAAGGTGCTTGTTTTTTTCCATGCCCTGCAGGTGTGGCTCTATTACCGAACCGATGGGGCCGCTGTAGGTGGTTTCGTAAGTATGGCCGCCAATGTTGCGGTAAACGGGGCATACATTAAGGCAGGCGCCGCAGCGTATGCAATTCAGGGCTTCGCGCTTGTCGGGTTGGGCGAGCAAGGTGGTGCGGCCGTTTTCGAGCAATATCACATACATATCGTCGGGGCCGTCTTTTTCGTAATGCTGGCGCGGGCCGTTAATTACGGTACTGTAAACGGTAATATTTTGCCCGGTGCCGCTGGTGGCCAGCAAAGGCCAGAAAAGGTCGAGGTCGTTAACAGAAGGTAGCATTTTTTCTATGCCTACAATGGCCACGTGCACCTTTGGGAAAGTAGTGCATAGACGCGCATTGCCTTCGTTTTCGGTAAGCGCTATTCCTCCGGTATCGGCCAGCAAAAAGTTGGCGCCCGTAATGCCTACCTCGGCGCTGGTGTATTTATCGCGCAGCAAACGGCGGGCTGTTAACACCAGGTCTTCTGCTTTATCGGTAGGCGGAATGCGCAGTTTGCGAACGAACAGATCGGCGATATCGGCTTTGCTCATGTGCATAGCCGGGGTTACGATGTGGTACGGCCGCTCGCCGGCAAGCTGCACGATGTACTCGCCCAGGTCGGTTTCTAAAATCTCAATTCCGTTGGCTTCCAGAAAGTCGTTGAGGTGAATTTCTTCGGTGATCATCGACTTACTTTTCACCACCCGTTTGGCTCTGTGACGCTTCATAATGGCCCCCACAGCCTGCAGCGCCTCGTCTTTATCCTGCGCCCAAATTACCTTGCCGCCACGGGCTTTAAAATTGCGCTCCCACTCTACCAGGTATTTATCGAGGTTGTTTATGGTGTTGGTTTTGATGAAAGAAGCACGCTCGCGGGCCAGCTCGTGGTCGGAATAAAACTCCATACCGCTGGCTACGGAGGCGTTGTACTTGCCAATATTAAAACGGATCTTTTTCCGGTGATCCAGATCGAAGGTTTTCTTTTCCGATTCTTCCAGAAATTCTGTTAATCTGCTCATTTGTTTTGTTTTTAGCGGGAAGTTGGAAGTTGGCTGCGACTGTGGTTGAAGGCTCGGCTCAGTTAATAAAGTCTTACGGTTCTTGTTGACAAGGTCCTTCGCTATCGCTCAGGATGACGGCGCGAGGTAGGTGCAGTGCTTAAAATATTTACTGTAGTTCACTACTACGCGCTGTCATGTTGAGCGATAGCGAAACACCTTGTTTAAAAGAACCGCTTTCGTCCAAAAACTTTACAAATCAACTTCTATCAAAGCCAACTCAACACTTCCTACTTTCCCTTTTTATCTACCACTGGCCGCTCGTCGCGGTTAGCAACCTCCCAGGCGGTATAAAAAACAAGTTTTGTGCGGGTTTCCAGCACATCGAAAAGTATCTTGTCTACGGTATCGGTGTGCTGGTGGTAATCTTCGTGTACGCCGTTAAAGTAGAAAATGATCGGGATATTATTTTTGGCGAAATTGTAGTGGTCGGACCGGAAATAAAACTGGTTTGGGTCTGCAGGGTCGTTGTAGGTGTAATCGAGCTTTAGTTTGGTGTGCTCCTGGTTGGCTTGCTCGTTAATGTTGTGCAGATCGGTGCTAAGCCGGTCGGAGCCGATCACGTAAACATAATTCTTGTCGGTTTTGTACTTCTCGTCGGTGCGGCCAATCATATCGATATTTAAATTAGCCACCGTTTTTTCGAGCGGAAACACCGGGTTGTTGGTGTAGTATTCAGAGCCTAACAGGCCTTTTTCTTCGGCCGACACAGGCATAAACAAAATGCTGCGGCGCGGGCCCATTCCGGCGGCTTTGGCTTTCGCGAAGGCTTCGGCCATTTCTAAAATCGCAACCGTTCCGGAGCCGTCGTCGTCGGCGCCGTTATACACTTTGCCGTCCTGCACGCCAATATGGTCGTAGTGCGCGGTTATTACAATTACTTCGTCTTTTAAGTCGGTGCCTTCTACATAGCCCAGCACATTTTCTGTAACGAACCGCTCTTTTTTGCGCTCGGCTTTCAGGGTTATGGCGGGCAGGTTTTTGGCCATCGCAGCCTTGTTCACCTTTCCGGTTTTCTTTACCTGCTGCTTAAATTTTTCAACCTTTTTTGTAGATGTATTTAGTACCCGTGCGCCTAACTCGGGAGATAAAAAGAAAGCGCCGGCCCCCGTGGTTTTCGCCTCCTGATCTGGGTGGCCCATGGTGGGCTGTTCTATCCAGTGGTGCAGGCGGTCTATGGTTTTCTCGAAATCTTTCTGGTTTCCATCAGAAATAAACAACACGGCTTTTGCGCCCTTACGCGATGCCAGACGCTGTTTACTGCGCCAATCTGTTGCCCAGGCAGAGGCTTTGGCAGTGCCGCTAACCAACGATTTACCCGATGCATCGGTAGGCTCGCCGCTTAAAACAACCACGGCCTTACCGGTTACATCAATATCGTTATAATCAGAATACTGGCCTTCTTCTATTCCATAACCGGCAAAAACCACGGGCAGGGTTTCTTCTT
>JAFADQ010000303.1 GCA_023424725.1 Bacteroidota bacterium | reverse complement strand
CCATTTACTCGCTTAGCATTGGCCAGGGCGAAATTGGCGCCGTGCCGCTGCAAATGGCCAACCTGGCGGCCATTATCGCCAACCGCGGCTTTTATTACCGTCCGCACCTTATTAAATCTATTGGCGAGGAGAACAGAATAAGGAAGATATATACAGAGAAAATTTATACAGCCGTAGACCCTAAGTATTTCGACCCGGTGGTAGAAGGAATGGCACAAGTTGTAGCCGCCGGAACCGGATTTTTCGCCCGGATGAAACACATAGAAGTGTGCGGCAAAACCGGCACCGCCGAAAACCCGCAAGGCGAAGACCACGCCGTTTTCATCGCTTTCGCGCCCAAGGTAAACCCAAAAATAGCCATAGCGGTGTATGTAGAGAACGCCGGTATGGGAGGTATGAGCGCCTCGCCAATAGCCGGACTGATGATAGAACAATACCTTACCGATACCATCACCAGAAAGAATGTAGAAGATTATGTTTTGGCTGGCAAGTTTATCTGGAAGTAGATTTGGTAGTGGGTATTGAGTATTGCGTATTGCGTAGTTGGATTTTGGCAATTGAGATTTAAAATATACGTGAAACTGCAGGCAGATTTTGGTAAGAACTTTAGATTGTACTTTATTTAATCATTCAGTTATTCATTTATTCGGTAATTTATCCACTCATCCACTCATCCACTCATTAAACAGTGCCCACTCGCGAGAGAAAAATTAAGAAGAACGTAGACCTGATAACCGTTGGGTTGTACCTCTTGCTTGTTGGTTTGGGCTGGCTGAATATTTACGCGGCGGTATATAGCCCCGATAACATCGTAAACATTTTTAGCTGGGATATTAACTCCGGAAAGCAACTCGCCTGGATCGGAACATCGTTAGTTCTGATAGTGATGATCCTGGTGATCGATCATAAAGTGTGGGACCAGTTCGCTTATCCTATTTATGGGTTTATGATTTTAATGCTGCTGGCTACGCTGGTTTTCGCGCGGCCCATCGCAGGGTCGCGGTCGTGGCTAGAGCTGGGCGCGTTGCGCATTCAGCCGGCCGAGTTTGCCAAATTTGCTACGGCGCTGGCGGTTTCTAAGTTCCTGAGCACCATTAATTTGCGGCAGCAAAAAATGAAAGAGCAGCTTATATTGGTGGCTTTTACCATTTTGCCGCCTGTTATAATTTTGCTTCAAAACGAAACCGGATCGGCGCTGGTGTACGCGGCTTTTGTGCTGGCATATTTCCGCGAGGGCATGTCGCCGATGATATTGATAGTAGGAGGGGCCGCGGCGGCTATTTTCGTGCTCACTTTGCTTATACCCAAGCTCTGGCTTATTGCCTTAATAGTGCTGGTTTTCGCCTTTGCCATCTGGACTAACCAACGCCTGCTGCGCAACTGGCCCAAACTTGCCGCACTGTTTATTCTGGTGGTGGGTATGGTTTTCAGCGTCGATTTTTTTGTGAACGACGTGCTGCAGCCGCATCAGCAAAACCGCATTAAAGCCCTCATTAACCCCGAGGCCGACCCGCTGGGATACGGCTGGAACGTTACCCAAAGCAAGATCGCGATTGGCTCGGGAGGGCTTCATGGCAAAGGTTTCCTGGAAGGTACTCAAACCAAGTTCGATTTTGTGCCCGAGCAAAGCACCGACTTTATTTTTTGTACCATAGGCGAGGAGCAGGGCTGGATTGGTAGCAGCTTGCTAATTCTTGCTTTCCTGGCATTAATGATGCGCATCGTGTACATTGCCGAGCGCCAGAAGTCTGTTTTTGCGCGCTCATACGGCTATTGCGTGGCCAGCATCATTTTCTTTCACTTCTGCATCAACATCGGCATGACGATAGGCCTCGCACCCGTAGTCGGAATTCCGCTGCCGTTTTTTAGTTATGGCGGCTCTTCTTTATGGTCGTTCACTATTTTGCTGTTTATTCTGATAGCCCTGGATGCGCACCGCAAACAGGATTTGCAGCGGGGGTAGGGTTGTCTGAATCAGAATTTACAGAATTTTAGAATTTACAGAATTTAGCTGCAGCGGCCAGAAAATTGCCTGCTACAGCTTCCGTAGGGGCGAATCGCATTCGCCCTTCTGTTTGAACCAGAATTTGCAAGATTTTAGAATTAGCGGAATTGGTGTTTCCAAGTCTTTTAATTATGCGTTGCGGCTATCTTTACGGGCACAACCACAACATTTAGCCCAGACAATCTGCGAAGCAGTAATAAAGCTTTTTCCTATTCCAGTTGCCGGGTTAGTCGCCTGTGGGCTCGACTGGTTTCTAAGTGTAGGGGCGAATCGCATTCGCCCTGCTAAGGAGAGAACAAAGCGACGTTCCGGCAACGGGGCCTCACGGCCCGGGAGTGTACTTCCTATTAGTAAGATAGGTAAAGAAAATTGGTTTCGCACTATAGTAAAAACAAAGTGCATTCGCTTTTTTCTGAATCAGAATTAACAACATTTTAGAATTTATAGAATAAATGTTTCGCTACTAAGCCTGCAAAGGCCAAAAATTGCGTTAACTCCGCCTAACTGCACCGCCGCTTTAAATTTTTCTGTATCTTCCGAGCTTGAAATAATAGCAAACGCACAAATGAGCTCAACAGCACCATCTACCAAGCACCCTACCGGCTTATATTACTTGTTTTTCTCCGAGATGTGGGAGCGCTTCGGCTTCTACTTAATGCTCGCCATCTTTTTCCTGTACATGACCGACGCGCAAATGGGCGGCATGGCTTTACCAAACGAGGTGGGCTCCGATATTTTCGGAACGTTTATCGCGCTGGTATACCTTACTCCGTTTCTGG
>JAFADQ010000284.1 GCA_023424725.1 Bacteroidota bacterium | reverse complement strand
CTGGTACCACCACAGGCGGCACAACCAGATAATTGGTTATCCTGCTATGGAATACCTTTTTTAGGTTTTTCTTAATGTAAACAAAATGTGTTATGAGATTTATGCCGGCTTAGGTTCATGTAATTCCGGATTACTTAGTGGCGCCTCGCCAATGACCCAAAAAGTACCCTTTTATGCGGGTAATAACGCGCACGGTGCCAAACCTGTAGCCGGTTACAATAAATCTTACAAGTTTAAATACATATAGATGAAGGCCTCTCCTTATAAAGAGAGGCCTTTTTTCTGGATTCTAAAACCAAGCCTGGTTTACATAAGTAAGTATTGTGGTCATGAAAATATAGCAACCCTTGCCTTATAAATTCCCTTCAATCACATCGAAAATTGGTGCTCGCAGCTTTATAATTTACTATTCTTTTAAAGACTGTTTATTAGCTTCAAAAAAAGAAAATAAACATACCTTACTAAATTACTTTTAGTGCAATTAAACCAAAGCAGCGTCTTTAAATAAGTAATATAGTAGGAGCATATCAGTATAAATAAATATTATTTTTAATCCTTCTGAAAACTGCATAAAAATACCTTGTAGAGGTAAGCCAATTATACCTAACTTTGCTTTTACGCGGCAAAACACCGTTGATGGTGAAAAGGCATTTCGGTTAATAAGAATTGCTTTGGTGCTATCGCAACTTACATGGTTAGTTCGTTAGAAAATTTTTTCAGAGAAGTAGGAGGAATGAGCCGTTTTGCTGCTCAATTCTTCCGTCAGTTGTTTTTTCCGCCTTTCGAATTTCGGGAGTTGGTAAAGCAGGCTTTTGAATTAGGATATAAGTCTATTGGCCTGGTAGGCACTACCGGCTTTATAATGGGGCTTGTGCTTACCATGCAAATGCGGCCCACATTGGTAGAGTTCGGGGCGCAATCGTGGTTGCCTGCTATGGTAGGTATTTCTATTGTAAGAGAAATAGGTCCGGTAATTACAGCGCTTATTTGCGCAGGCCGGATTGGCTCCAGCATTGGCGCCGAGCTGGGTTCTATGAAAGTTACCGAGCAAATAGACGCCATGGAGGTTTCGGGCACCAAGCCCATGAAATACCTGGTATCTACCCGAATATTGGCTGTAACTCTTATGGTACCTGTTTTGGTGGTAATTGCAGATGCTATTGCCCTGGGCGGCTTTTTTATAGGTATTAACCTGAAAGACGAAATCACACTTCAGTTATTTATTACCCAGGTTATAGACAGTTTGTCGTTCTGGGATGTTGTGCCTGCCACTATAAAAACCTATTTCTTTGGCTTTGCAATTGGTTTGGTGGGCTGTTACCAGGGGTATACTTCTAACAAAGGAACAGAAGGAGTAGGAAAAGCTGCGAATACATCTGTAGTAATTGCTTCGCTTCTAATATTTATTATAGATCTGCTTGCCGTGCAGGTTACAGACGTGTTCATGAATTTGTAACGATGGATATACAACAAACCACCACAAATTCTGATCAGGAAAGGGTTATCGAGATAGAAAATCTCAAAAAATCTTTTGGCAGCAACCATGTATTAAAAGGAGTGAACCTGGTGCTGAACAAAGGCGAAAACCTGGTAGTTTTAGGAAAATCGGGTACTGGTAAATCTGTTCTTATAAAGTGTATTATCGGCTTATTAACCCCGGAGTCTGGCAAACTGGAAGTGTTTGGGCGCAGTATTCCGAGCCTGAGTGTAGAAGAATTAGACGAATTGCGGGCCCGGATAGGCTTTTTGTTTCAGAGCGCGGCACTATACGATTCTATGACCGTGCGCGAAAATCTCGAATTTCCTATACGAAGGCACAAAAAAGGTATCAGCAAACAAGACCTTGACAAACTGGTTATGGAAGCCCTGAACAACGTAGGCCTTGCCAAAGCTGTAGACATGATGCCGTCAGAATTATCGGGTGGAATGAGAAAACGGATTGGCGTTGCGCGAAGCATGATTCTGAAACCGGATATTATGTTGTACGACGAGCCTACCACCGGCCTCGACCCGGTAACCTCCAGAGAAATAAGCGAATTAATTCTGAAAGTGCAGGAGCAATATCATACATCTTCTATCATAATAACTCACGACATGGCCTGCGCCCGCATAACCTCTAACCGAATGTTGGTTTTGGTAAATGGGGTAGTGAAGGCCATGGGCACATTCGACGAACTGGAAAAGTCTGACGATCCGGAAATAAGAGAATTTTTCGTTTAAAATTTCGCTAACAGGTTAAAAATCTGCAAGGTTTTTAACTGTACTATAAATAAAATGGCAAGAGAAACATTTAATAATACCAAACTTGGATTAATGGTAGTGGTGGGCCTAGTGCTTTTGCTTGCCACACTTTATTTTATTGGCCAGCGGCAAAGCCTTTTTGGCGATACCATAATTTTAAGGGTTAATTTCGAAAAAGTATCTGGCCTTCAGGAAGGTAACAACGTCCGGTTTTCGGGAATAAATATTGGCTCGGTAAAAAGTATAAATATCCTTAACGATACCATAGTACAGGTAGAAATGAGGGTTGAATCTAACGTAAGAAAGTTTATCCGTAAAAATTCTGCTGTTAGTATAGGCACCGACGGCTTAATGGGAAATGCGCTTCTTAATATAGATGCCGGAACCCCCAATTCGCCAATGGTGCAGGAAAATGATATACTTCCGGCCAAGCGATCGGTAACCATGGAAGCTATGTTCGAAACGCTGCAGAAAACCAATATAAACGCCGCGCATATTACTGAAGAGCTATCCAGAACGGTAGAAAATATTAACAAGGGAGAAGGCACCATTGGCATGCTGCTAAAAGACCAGGAGATTGTAAACCAGCTAAAACAAACAGTTGCCAGCGCCAACCAGGCAGCAGCTAACTCGGCCCGGTTTACCCGCGAAATGGGCGAAATTATTTCTGATGCCCGCAAAAGCGACGGTACTTTCGGTACGCTGCTTTACGATACGGCTACGGCAAACTCGCTTAAGCGCACTGTAAATAACCTGCAGCTTACTACGCAACGCACGGCGGCCATGTCAGATTCTTTAACCCAGCTAATAAACAAGGCCAGCAACGGCGACGGCACCATAGCAACTGTGTTAAACGATACCACATTATCGGGCGATTTGAAACAGACGATGCAAAACATCAGGGAAGTTACAAACGGACTAAACCAGATAATGGGAAATGTGCAAGACTCGCCGGCAATGCGAAGCCTGCACAAACAGCGCGAAAAAAAGCGTGAAAAAGAGCTGGAAAAAGCGGATTAAAAATGAAAACCAATAAGCCCGTTTTGCAACGGGCTTTTTACTTGCTGTAAATAATACGAGAAGCGATCCGGAATTTTTTATTATAACTACGTAAAAATCGCTGGAATAAAATAATAACCGTAAACAATAGCTGTAAAGGGCAAAAACAAGGCTATATGAGCAAATTTCATACAACACCCCGCCAGGTTATTTATGTGTGCACCGGCGATAAATGCAAAAAACGGGGAGGCAAAGAGCTAAGCAAATCTTTTAGGGAAATGGTGAAAGATAACCATCTGAAGCATGAAGTAGAGGTAATAAAAACCGACTGCACCGACCGCTGCAAGCAAGGGCCAATTGTTTGTTTTCAGCCGCAGAATAATTGGCATCTAGAAGTAAGAGAAATAGAAGCCAGCCGGATTTTTAACCAGGAAGTTTTAAATAAACCTGGTGTTTGAGCCGTGTATGCTTTTTTTTAAAGACTTTAGCTTTCTACAAACACTTAATTTTGCTCCGAACCACAGGCATTTTAGGGCCCCACAGCTCCGGCACTCCATTGCAGAACCGTGCGCGATGTGGCATATTTGGCCAGCATTTCGTAATATTTTATTTCCAGATTTATAAGGCTCATTTCTCTTGCATTAATAAGAAAAAGCGTGCTTTCGCCATTCTGAAATTTGGCTGCTTCTCCGGCTCTTAATAACCGGGCATTACTAATTAATAATTCCTGCTGAATGATTTGATCCCGAAGGGAGGTCATTTCGTTATGAGCCGCGAATATGCCATTAGTAATTTCACGCCTGGCTTGCTGCTGCTCCAGGGCAATATCCTGCAACTTTATGGTAGCTAACTGAAGTTGGCCGCGCTCGTTACGTAAAAAGAGCGGATAATTAAAGCTAACACCTAATTTGTAGTTGTTGCTAAAATGGGTTTGCGAAAAGGCTTCATTGTTAATTCCTGGTCCGGATTGCAGCACATTATATTCTAAGTTTAGTTTAGGCAACAGTTTGTTTTGGTAAAGTTTGCGGTTTATCCGGATCTGCTGTTCTTTCAACTCCATTTTCTTTAAATCCGGATGTTGCGAAAGGGCTTGGGTAAGTAAAGTTTGTACTTTTTCGGGAGGCATTGCGGCTGGTGTATTAGCAGCGAACAGAGGCACGGCTTTTTGGCTAAGTTCTACCGGCTGTTCGTTTTGCATCCACAAATGGTTACTTATCAGCAAGCGGCTATTCTCAAACTCTACCTCGCTTTGCCTTAGCATAACTTTTCTGTTCTGCACCTCAATTAGCGCCTCTATTGTATCTATTGCTGCCAGATCGCCGGCCAGCGCTCTTTGGCGCACCGCGCTAAACCTGAACTCGGCAAACTCCAGGCTCTGGCGGTTTAATCTTAATTTATGATAATAATAAGCCCAGTTCCAGTAATCTTTGGTAACCTGCAGCAACAATTTATTCAGCTCGCTGGTTTGTTCGGCTTCTGCCAGCAGTGGCAGCAGTTTTGCCTGGCGTAAGGTAGCTCTGCGTTCGTCTATAAGTAACCCCTGGGCTAAGGGCACCGATAAACCGGCATACGTAAGTCCGTCTGCAGGTACAATTTTATCCTGATTAATATAAGAACCCACGTTGCGTTCGTAACCGGCCCGCAAGTCTACTCCAAGCCAGGTAGGAATCTGCAAAACGTTATCCCAATAATTGTAGTAATCTGTGCTCTTAAATTCTTTTCGGGCAAACTTACTTCCAATAGCCGGGTCAAAAAGTCCGCGCGCAATTCTGATCTCGCTTTTTGCCTCTTCCGGCAACAAGGCCGCTTGTCTGGCAACAGGATGAAATTCTACCACCTGCTGCAGGAAATCTTCCAGCGCAAAAACCTTTAATGTATCGGTTTGGGCATTAGCACAAAAAGATAACAACACAAAAAACAGCAAAAGGCAGCAGCAATTAGTATTCCGCAGCGGTTGTATTTGCATTATTTTTTTCTTTAGGTTTTACAGACTGCCCTGCAGGCGAAAGAGCTGTTTCTTGCATATAATCGGGGGGGAAACCATTTAACTGCCGCCACATCTCGTACCAGATAGGAACGTCGTTAAGCATAACCCAGCCATAAACTCCAGATCCAACCCGTAACGGGTCCGGCCATTTTTCCTGGTCCGGATCCGGAGTTACCAAAATCCGGTAAGAACCCTGGCTATCTATGTTATCTATAACCGCTACAATGCCGCCAAACGTACCAAAGCTCACGCCGGGCCAGCCGCTAAAAACCAACGTGGGCCAGCCATCAAACTGTAACCTAACTTTGCGGCCAACCTTAAGCAACGGTATATCCATTGGTTTAACATATAGTTGTGCCGCCAGCTGTGGGTTTGCAGGCATTATGCTGGCTACGGGCTCGCCCTCTTTTACAGTTTCGCCCAGGCCAGATTTAAGCGCTTTTACTACATAGCCGTTTTGCGGAGCTGTTATGTTATAAAACGAACTACGCACAATAGTACTTGCTTGCTCGTTGCGCATTTTAGAAATTTCGCCCTCTGTTTGATAAACGTAGCTTTTTGTAGATTCTAATTCTGATTGGGCCTTAGAAATTTTGTCGTTATATTCTGCAGTAAGCGAGTTAAATTCAAGACGTGCGTTTGCCAGTTCTTGTCTGGATGCAGACAGGTTGTTTTGTGCGCTTACAATTTTGGCTTGTGATTCTTGCAGTTTAAGGCGCCTTTGTTCTACTTCGGTTTGCGATTTAAGTCCCTGCTCAAGCAATTTTTGCTGCCGGTTTAACTGCACTCTCGCTATTTCCAGATTTGTTGCGGCAGCTACCAGATCCATGCTATCCGAATCTACTTTAAGCCTTGCCTGCTGTAATTTATTGCGGGCTTTGCTCATGCTTACCTGCAAGCCTTGCTGCAAGGCCGCTATTTGCCGTTCCTGTGCTTCGGCTTTTTCCTGATTACGTTGTAATGCCCCTCTTTTTGCCTCTACCTGCTCACCTAATCTTTCTATTAATTCAGGATCGAAATACTTATCTTTTATTTCCGACAGGCTAATGATGGTGTCGCCTTTGTTTACGCGCTGTCCTTCCATTATGTGCCAGCGCTCTATGCGGCCGGCAATGGTGCTGTGTATAGTTTGCGGGCGGTCGCCTGGCCTAAGCGTGGTAAGGTTGCCGGTAGAGCGTATGTTTTGTGTCCAGGGCAGGAAGGTAAGAAGCAGAAGGCCAATAAAAATGCCGGCACACCAGCGAGCCAGCTGCCGGCCAAGGTTGGGCGTACGCACCAGCCGGAACGAATAAAAATTATCCTTTTCGGTTCCGTCTATAAAAGTTGGTTTGTGTTCGGTAAGATTGGGCATAATCAGTTAAAATTACCCATTATACACCAGCTCTTTTATTTCGGGCCCGTTTTCCAGCTCGGCAAAAGGCGCATTGGCAATAACCTTTCCTTCTTTTAGCAACACTACTTTGTTACATTGCTGCATTACTTCTAAATCGTTAGAAATTAGCAACACACTGCTGTTTAATGGGCTGCTTTTAATACGGTTTATTAGGTTGATTTTTTCTTTGTGGGAAATTCCGCGCAAAAAATCGTCCAGAATTAACAAGCGCGGCCGGTGAGCCAGGCTTCGGGCCAGAATAATTTGCCTGGTTATACTGCCCGGCAGCCACAGGTTTCCGCCAACCAAATGGGTATTAAAGCCTTCGGTAAGGGTATGAACAAATTCATTTAAGCCCGCTGTTTCTACTGCCCATATTACATCTTGTATAGGAATATTTGCGCGGCCAAGGGTAATATTGTCTAATAAAGAACCTTCAAAAAGCTCTTCGTGTGCCACATTATTTCCAATTCCTGACATAAGGCTATGCTTGTTGATATCGTGCAGCGATACACCGTTATAAATTACGGCGCCTTTATACTTGTTTAACAACCCTAAGAGAATGTGCACCAATGTGGTTTTACCCGACCGGTTAAAGCCGGCCAAACAAACCCACTCTGAGGCGTTAACCGTAAAGCTTACGTTTTGTAAGGTTAAGGCAGCAGCACCCTGATACTGGTACGACAAGTTTTTAATGTCTAACTTAATTCCCTGGTCAGGCATCAGGGTTTCCATTCTAATGCCCGAAGCAGTATCTATTGGAATATCTGTAACGCTGCCAATTTTTGCCAAGCTTGTAAGCGAATCGTAGAGCATATCCAGCTTCACGATAAGTTTTTCGCTGGCATTCATCACCAGAATAATAACGATCTCTGAAGCTACAAATTGCCCGATGTTAATTTCGCGCATAACAACCAAAATGCAGCCCAGCGAAAGCAAACCTCCGGTAATAAGGGTTTTAAATCCTACAAAACTGATGTACTGCGTCATTAGCACCCGGAAATGTTGCTTGCGTGCGTGCAGGTAATTGGTAACAAAATAATCGGTGCGCTCTAGAGGTAAATTAGAGTGCCCTGCAAGTTTAAACGATGTTAAAGATCGGGCAAGTTCTTCCAGCCAGTTTACCAGGCGGTATTTGTAAGTAGATTCCTGCATGCTGGTTTTAATGCCTTTGGGGCCGGTAAACTTTAAAATCAGAAACAGGATTACTAAAAGCACCACCCCGAAAATGATAAAAAGTGGGTGATATAGCGACAAAAGCAACAAACCAAACAATACCTGCAACGAGGCTCTCGAAAAATCGATCAGCATCATCGCGACTCCTTTTTGCAGCGTGATTACATCAAAAAAACGGTTTATTAACTCCGGAGGATAATAATTAAGCAAAGATTCTAATTTCATTTTCGGTATCCGGAACGCAAACTCGAAAGCCGTTTTGGCAAAAATTCGCTGTTGGATATGCTCTACCAGCCATAACTGCATTACCTGCAGCATTCCGGTAAGAAGAACCCCTATAATTATTATGGCAATCAGTACAACAACCGACGTAGAGATTTGTCCGCTTGAAACGAAACCAATAATGCTCTGAATACCCAGCGGTAGCGATAAACTGATAAGCCCGGCAATTACCGCATATATATAAATGTAGAGAATTTCGCGCTTTTCGGATAAAAGCAGCCGGCCCAGGCGCGGCCATGGATTATAATCGCCATAAGCCTCTGCTTTTTCTTCTTTTTTACTTTTTGCCGTGCCCTGGTACTGGTCGCTGTAAAGCGAGGTGTTGGGGTAGCAGGTTATCATTAGTATTTTGCCAGGAGCCTCCGGGTTTTTAATATCGCTGATAACCGCTAGTTTTTGCAGTAAACCGGGCAGGTCTTTGCTTTCTCCTTTCTGAATAAGATCTGGGGTGATATTATAAATTTGCAGGCCTTTTTTATCCCGGTGAATTATTACCGGCTGGTATAAACCCTGTGCGGATTGCCTGAATACCATTAAAGGGAAAGTGCTTTCTGATATAATTTTTTCCAGATCGGAAGCAGAAACCTGGTGCCTGAAATAGGCCATGTGCACTGTGGTTCCGGCTTCTATAAGAAAGTTTATGTAAGATTGCAGGTCGTGCAGGGTAGATAAGGGCATGCCGCTAACCGATTTGCTGAGCGACTGCACGTTGAAATCTACTTTATAAAGCTCCAGAAACAGCTGATGCACCTGAGGTATAGTACTAACCGCGATCATATAGAGTCGTTATCAGGCTTTTAGAGCCGCGCTGGCCAAATGTTTCAGAAACTCAAATACTCCGTTTTCTTTGTCGTGCATCTTGGGTTCTGATAAAGAAGGTAAATGCTGCCCAAAAAAAACCTGATGGTGAGCAGCTTCTATAATGGTACTTACCAGGGCATGTGGGTAAGGGTAATTTGGCTTAATAGTTATTAATAACCGGGCTACGTGGCGGCACACCATTTTGTATTCTAAAAACATTCCCTGCCTGTTCAGCTCGTCTACTTCTTTAATTAAGTAAGATTTTGGGGCCTCGGCAATTACTATCTGATGCAGCAAAGCCTCGTTTATTCTGGTAGAATTGGGTTTATCCAGATGTAGTTGGGAAAGAATGCGGAGAACCACATGCAGCTTCTCTACCGGATCTGTTATGTTTTGGGTATGGAAGGTGATTTGGTAATAAAGCAAGGCCCAATACCACGACACCAGATAAACCAATAATTTGTGCTTGTTTTCGAAATACCGGTATACCGAGGCCTCGGTAGATTCTATTTTAGCTGCCAGCTTTTTAAATGTAAAATTCTCGAATCCAAGGTTTTCTATTAAAACAATGCTCTCGGTTATTATTTTACGGCCGAGTTCTGTTTCTTCCGGGTCGCGGAGGTAAGACTTATGTGTGAGTTTAATTCTTATATCGGCCGACATGGGTTTTTAATAAAACTAAATGAAGCTAACAGGCGAAAAAAATTAAATGGCAATCTCTTTTATACCCACTTAACGGTACAACAAAATTAGGGCATGATAGTTTTACTTTTATCGGTTATAGTAAATGTTTTTTCAGATGGAGCTGAAATTTGGCGGCTGCAATTTTATTATTGATTTGGATGGAATTTAATTATTAGCGAATAAAAATTAAAAAGCCCCTCCCGAATTGCTTCCGGAGGGGCTTTATACTTAAAAGCTATTATTTTTTGTACTCTATTTTAGTAACTTTTTTGTCTATTTCGTAGCGGCCGGTTCCTTCTTCGCCAATTACCTCAAACAGCTCCAGGGCGCGGCGGGCTTTGTATTCTTCTTCGCGCTGCTCTTCAAAGAACCACTGCAGGAACTGGAAAGTCATGTAATCTCCAATTTTAAAGCAGCGCTCGGCAATACGGTTAAAAGATTGTGTTACAGCAATTTCCTGCTCCAGAGCGGTTTCAAAAACACTCCGGAAGCTCTCGAAATCTGTTTGCACGGCTGGCACCTGAGGCGAAATTGCGTGTCCGCCCATATCGCTTACGTAGTTAAACAGCTTTAGCATGTGCTCGCGCTCTTCGTCCGATTGCTTGTAAAAATATTCGGCGCTGTTATCGAAACCGTTTGCATCGCACCAGGCAGCCATGGCCAGGTAACTTGCCGAAGCGGTGGCTTCCATTTTAATTTGTTCGTTCAGAACGGTTTCTATATCCTGAGTTAGAGAAGTTTTAAGTCTGAGTAGGTCTTTCATGTCGATTGTATTTAATGTCGGGCCGGGGCAAAGTAATTTGCTCTGGCTAGAATAACGAATACTAATGTACGAAAAACCCGGCCTATTAGATATTAAGAATCGGAATTTGGAAGAAGTCTAAATCAGGAATTGGCCCGTAACAAGGCAAAAAATGGCGCCTGCAGCTATAATGTGGCTGATAGTGAGGCAGCTAATAAGCAAATTGGTAATATAACAGAGGTATTTAGAGGCTTTCTATATTGCTAATTTTGCTTTATACCAGCACACTATGAAGCCGTTCGTGCAAAATGCTGTTCAGTTCCAGCATAACCGTAGCGCCGGCAAGCAACTCTTTCAGGCGTATAATATCAGAAAGCGACAATACAAAGAAACGATCGTAACCCGGCAGGTTTATCATCGCAAAATCGGCGGCGCGGCAAGGGTTTTGCAGCATAGCCTCAACATCTATGTTATCTATTTGCTTTTTTAGTTTCAGGAAGCCCTGCACCTTAAAGCCGGTTCTTACGCCGGTAAACTCAACATAAAACCGCTGCTCGTTATCGCACTGAAAAACAGAACCAAAGCTGGTGCTGAAAATCTCAGTAAGGCATTTGCAGGTAACGGTAGTTTGCTGAATCATAGTTGTTTATGCTTTATCTACTTACAAAAGTACTTCCTATTTAAAATTGTTCCAAATAAAAATAAGTAATTGCAGCTGATTCTTATCATTCTTACATAAACTGCCTGCAAAGGCCAAAAAACAGGGCAAGAGAGGAGAAAAGGAATTAAGAAATTAAAAAAAATGTAGCTTGTTATTTTTTTTTAAGTACCTGGATATATTTACTTTAACTAAAATACTAAAGGCTGCCCACGTCAGTGTCCTCACTGATGTACACCTAAAGCGTTAGTGAGAACACTAACGCTGGCAACGGTTAGTTTAATATAAATGTGTCCTTATAGTTAGGTTGTAATGCAGGCCTTTTTGATGCTTGCAGGTTGCTGTTGTTTAAATTATTTCGGTTTTGGCTAATAAGGTCTATCGCTTCGCACAGAATTACGGTTCAGGGTAGGGCCGGTGTTGTATAAAAGTTTAGGAGATTGTGTAGCTTTTTACAACCATTCTACATCATCTTCATTAATTAAAGGCAGGCTTTTAAACCGCAGCAGTAGCTGGGCAACGGTAAGTACATCG
>JAFADQ010000264.1 GCA_023424725.1 Bacteroidota bacterium | reverse complement strand
TAAACAGAAAAGCATGTGCCATAAAAAATCCGCCAAAAGCAAAAGCTCTCAGCGGATTAATATGCTCATCTGGCCGGATTAATCCTGACAGGTTGCTCCTCAGCAGAGCCTGCTTCCGCTTCACCCGCCCAGGCAAATGTAAACCTATTTCAGGACTAAATCAGAAGTGTAAATTTGTAGCAGGATTCTAACCAAAAAGTGTCAACTTTTTTCAGGACGAGACACACAGCCCAATCCAAAAAATCCATTTAATCTAACCAATCCAAATTCAGACAATTAAAAATCCTCATCCAAAGAGAACGCATTGCTGGTGCGCTCGCTCATTACGCCGGCTTTCTGGTACTCGCCCACGCGCTTCTCGAAGAAGTTGGTTTTGCCCTGCAGCGAGATCATTTCCATAAAATCGAACGGGTTGGCAGAGTTGTATATCTTAGCGCAGCCAAGTGCCACCAACAAACGGTCGGCGCAAAACTCGATGTACTGGCTCATCAGTTTCGAGTTCATCCCGATCAAATCTACCGGCAAGGCTTCGGTTACGAATTCCTGCTCTATTTCTACCGCGTCGCGGATAATTTTCTGCACAGTAGCTTCCGGCAGCTTATTAACAAGGTATTTCTCGTATAGCAGGCAGGCAAAATCGCAGTGCAGGCCTTCGTCGCGCGAAATAAGCTCGTTAGAGAAAGTAAGGCCCGGCATTAAACCACGCTTTTTAAGCCAGAACAAAGAGCAGAAAGAACCTGAGAAGAAGATTCCTTCAACGGCGGCGAAGGCAATTAAGCGCTCGGTAAATTTCTCTGAGTTGATCCAGCGCAGCGCCCACTCGCCCTTTTTCTTCACGGCCGGCACTGTTTCCAGCGCATTAAGTAAGTGTGTTTTCTGAGCGGGGTCTTTTATATAGGTATCTATTAATAGCGAGTAGGTTTCGGAGTGGATGTTTTCCATCATGATCTGGAAACCGTAAAAGCAGCGGGCTTCCGGAATCTGCACTTCCTGCATAAAATTCACGGCCAGGTTCTCGTTCACAATTCCGTCCGATGCGGCAAAGAAAGCAAGTACGTGAGATATAAAGTGGCGCTCGCCATCGTTCAGGCGTTCCCAATCGCCCTGGTCGGCCGAAAGATCTATTTCTTCAGCGGTCCAGAAACTGGCTTCTGCCTGTTTATACATTTGCCATACATCGTTGTACTGTATCGGAAACAGCACAAAGCGGTTTGGATTTTCCTGTAAAATGGGCTCATTCTGGGTCATAAACGTGGTATTGCAGAGGTGATAAAAATATTTTTTCTGATTCGCGGCACTCCTTTACAAAAGTCTTTGGGGTTGGAATGGCGCTGTCAGAGTTTCAAAGATACTGACAAAAAAAGCTCTATGCATATCAAATTATAAACATAATACAGATCGTTGCTAATCAGAATGTTAAAGAACAATCCCCGCACTTACCCACAATTAGTCCACAACTGTATTATCTTACCTATATATACGAACATACTGATACCCTATAAGTTTATATAATTTTTTTAATCATGAATTGAAACTATTATATTCAATAAAAAAGGCTGCTCCGAATATCGGAACAGCCTTAGTTTTACACCTAACATTCTTTAGTTAGGAGTAGACCGTTTATGTGCTGGGACTTTTACAGTCTTACCGCCCACTTTTTTTGTATGAGCTGGCACAGAAACAATCTTTTTACCTTCGCTGGTTTTAGCCATGATAGTAAAAAATTATTATGATTCTAACAATAAGGTAGAATCTTTACCCACCAGAAACAACTATAGCAAACAACCTATACCTTTGCAAAATCAATCAGCGTAAAGTTGGAATCTTAAGCTTGATTCAAACTACTTAAATTCTAGCTAAAAGCAAAAGTTACAGCTTTTGCTTCCAGAAGCCAGACAGGTCTACTAATTTAATTAGCATACTTGTTTGGCTTCTTCTATTTGCTACAACAAATTTACCAAACCAAATGGGAGATAACCGCTAAATGAACAGGCAATTTACCCACAAGTTTCCCCATACTATTGTATATAACCGACAAGTGGCTGATTTAAAACCAATTAAAATGCCTATATTTGTGACGACAGATATTTACAAAGTTATAAAACTATATAGTTATTAACTAATGTAGATCATTTATACACACAAAAAGTTTGCAAGGGGTTGCATATTTAAAATCAAGCCCTTACCTTTGTGCTCCAATTTGAAAAGAGTAGTTGCGATGTATGCAATAGTAGAAATAGCCGGACAACAGTTTAAAGTAGAGAAAGATCAGTTCATCTATACTCACCGTTTAATCGGCAAAGAAGGCGAGTCTGTTCAGTTCGGAAACGTGCTGATGAGCGACGATAACGGCAAAATGAGCATTGGTGCTCCGTTTGTAAAAGGTGTGTCTGTTACAGGCAAAATTCTTGAGCACGTAAAAGCCGACAAAGTTCTTATCTTTAAAAAGAAGCGTCGTAAAGGCTATCGTAAAACAATTGGCCACCGCCAGTCGCTTACAAAAGTTCAGATCGAGAAAATCGGATAATTATACTGTTGCCTTTTCTGGCTTCAGGTTAAAAATAAACGCTAATTAAGCTGGCAGAAATTTTCTGTAGCTGAAAATTTAAATAAAATGGCACACAAAAAAGGAGCGGGTAGTTCTAATAACGGTCGCGAATCGCATAGCAAACGCCTTGGTGTTAAAATATATGGTGGTCAGGCTGCAATTGCCGGCAATATTATTGTTCGCCAGCGCGGTACTGCACATCACCCTGGCCAGAATGTTGGTCTTGGCAGAGATCATACCCTCTTCGCCCTTACCGATGGCGTAGTAGAATTCAGAAAGGGCCGCAAGGACCGTTCTTATGTATCGGTAGTTCCGTTTTCGGACGCAACAGCCGAGTAACAACGGCACCCAACAAAGGATTTATTTTTAGGTTTAGAATAGATTGAGTGAGGAGAAAGAGCCTGGCGTAAGCCGGGCTCTTTTTTTGTGGGTGGGTGAAGTTTTTTTGGAAATTATTACCTAAGGCCAATTAAGTGAGAATAAAACCTTCGGGTAGCAGAGATTCCAGAATACGGCATCTCCTTAGATAAATAACTGCAGTTATTTAGGTTTACAAAGAAAAAGCAACCCGTAAGAATTAACAATACCCACTTTTGGGGATATTTCGTTTGATAATAGCCCCTACTTTTGCAACTTTAGCCCTTATCCCCAACAACCCTCTAAAACCACCCTGCATTTTATGATTGAGCCCACAAAGCCCGGCATAACAGAACAACTGATAAAAGACAAAATAGCCGCCATAGATGCCGTAGCCAACGATCTTCCGAGTGTAATAATTGTGCACAACCTCAAGCACCGCTCTATAGAATACATGTCGGAGCGTGGGCTGAAACAACTTAAAACCACGCTGCCAGAGCTAAAAGCGCTTGGGCCGGCTTACTTCGAAAAATATTTTAACCCGGAAGATGCCAAAATCTATACGCCAATTGCCTTAAGGATGCTCGAAAAAAACGACCCGGAAGAAGTCTTTTCCTTTTTCCAGCAAGTGCGTGGCTCTGAAGACGAAGAATGGGGATGGTTTTTGAGCTCAAATAAGGTTTTGCTTTGCGACGAAGACGGCAACCCCGCCTATTCTATCACCGCCGCCCATCCTGTAGACGACCTTAAAAGCTTTACCTACAAGATAGAAAGGCTGCTGGAAGAACAGGAAGTAATGCGCAGCAACCTTAACAGGTTTACAAAGCTTAGCAAGCGCGAAAAAGAAATAATAAAATACCTGGTAGAAGGCCTCAGCTCTGTGGCTATCGCAGAAAAACTTTTTGTATCGGCTTCTACAATAGAGCAGCACCGCAAAAACATAAAGGCCAAGCTGGGCATTAAAACCATGCCCGACCTGGTAAAATTCGCTCAGGTTTTTAATTTAATTTAGGCTGTAGCAGGCAAAAAAACGGGCACTGCAGCACAATCAAGTTAGCGGTATTAGGGTAGTAAGTATTCGCTTCTTCAGCATTAAATCTTTTATAATAAAGCGGAGCTGCTTATATCGCCGGTCTGCAGGCCAGCGCTACATGTAGCTCCGCTTCCGGAGCGGTGTGTTTTTATGCTGCAATGGCCAAAAAAATGGGCACTACAGCTTAAATATTGGCAATTTGATATTATAGAAATTAGCTTCTTCAGCGGCAGGCTACTTTAAAAAGTAGCCTGCTAAACATGCCGGTCTGCAGACCAGCGCTACATGTAGCTCCGCTCTCCGGAGCAGCGTATTTTTACCCTGCAACGCCCAAAAAACCGGGCACTACAGCCTAAAATACTGCGCATAAAAAAAGCTCCCGGCCTACAAGACCGGGAGCTTTTGCTTTCTGC